>PFKL01000129.1 GCA_002784245.1 Comamonadaceae bacterium CG_4_10_14_3_um_filter_60_75 | reverse complement strand
GTCAAGGTGTCGCAAACCATCATCTCGCACGCCCGTGAGGTCTGGCTGGCCGCCGACAGCAGCAAATTCAACCGCCCGGCCATGGTCGAAGTGGCTCACCTGAACCAGATCGACCGGCTGTTCACCGATGCGCCGCCGCCAGAGCCGTTCCCGGCCCTGCTGGCTGAGGCGCAAGTTCGTTTTGAGGTATCCGCATGAATTACATCCTCGCCCTGGACCAGGGCACCTCCAGCTCGCGCAGCATCCTGTTTGACGCCCGTGGCCAGGTCGTCGCCATGGCACAGCAAGAGTTTGCACAAATTTATCCGCAACCAGGCTGGGTAGAGCACGATCCGATGGTGATCTGGCAAACCCAACTGGATACGGCACGTCAGGTACTGGCAAAAGCCGGCATCGATGCCAAGGCGGTGCGCGCGCTGGGCATCACCAACCAGCGTGAAACCACTGTCGTCTGGAGCCGCGTGACCGGGCTGCCCATCTACAACGCCATCGTATGGCAGGACCGCCGTGCCGAACCCGCCTGCGCCACTTTGCGCGCACAAGGCAAGGCCGGGCAGATTCAGATTAAGACCGGGCTGCGGGTGGACGCCTATTTTTCGGGAACCAAGCTGCAGTGGATTCTTGACAACGTGCCCGGCGCGCGTCAACAAACGGCCCAGGGCGACCTGCTGTTTGGCACGGTGGACAGCTGGCTCGTCTGGCAACTCACCGGCGGGTGTGACGCGCAAACGCGCGCCCAAGCCGTGCACACCACCGACGTCAGCAATGCCTCACGCACCATGTTATTCAACGTCCACGACAACCAGTGGGACCCCGATTTGCTCAACGTCATGGGCATCCCGGCCAACCTGTTACCCAAGGTCAAACCGTCGAGCGCCCTGTTTGGCCAGGTTCAACCCGCGTTGCTAGGAGCAGCAATTCCGATTGGCGGCATCGCCGGCGACCAACAAAGCGCCTTGTTTGGCCAAGCCTGCTTCCAGCCCGGTATGGTCAAGAATACTTACGGCACCGGCTGCTTCATGCTGATGCACACCGGCAGCAAATTTCAAACATCAACCAATGGCTTAATTACCTCCAGCGCGGCACAGGTTACGACACAACCCGAATACGTGCTCGAAGGCAGCGTGTTCGTTGCTGGCGCTGCGGTGCAGTGGCTGCGTGACGGTCTGCACGCTTTTCCCCGCAGCACTGACGTACAAGCGCTGGCAGAGTCGGTGCCCGATTCAGGCGGTGTGATGGTCGTGCCTGCCTTTACCGGCTTGGGCGCACCCTACTGGAAACCCGAAGCACGCGGCTCGATCACCGGGCTGACCCGTGGCAGCACCCTGGCCCACATTGCCCGTGCTACGCTGGAGAGCATTGCGTTTCAGAGCGCCGCGTTGCTCCAAGCCATGCAGCGTGACGCCACCTTGGCAGGCACAGTCGCCGTGACCGAGCTACGCGTCGATGGCGGGGCCTGCGTCAACAACCTGCTGATGCAATTTCAGGCTGACCTGCTCGGTATCCCTGTCATCCGCCCAGTGGTGACGGAAACGACTGCACTGGGCGCGGCGTATCTGGCGGGTCTGTCGACTGGCGTTTTTAACGGCCTGGACGAGCTCAGCGCGCAATGGCGGGTTGAACGCCGGTTCGAGCCACATGAGTCACCCCGCTGGGCAGCCGAGCAGATGGCACGCTGGGACCACGCAGTGCGGCAAACAGTGCTTGACTGAGTGTTTCACCTCAAAAAATCCAAAGCCAACGACAGTCCAACGACGCCGTTGGTAAACTGCAGCCCTTCCAACATTCAATAGGCAGTGTGACCACTGCACGCAACTCATGAGCGAGCGCATAGCATTTATTGGCGGCGGCAACATGGCCAGCGCCATTATCAGCGGCCTAATCAAGCAAGGCATCTCTGCGAACACGATAGACGTTGTCGAGCCCGCTGCCGAGGCACGTGACAAATTGCTTGCCAACTTTGGCATTCAGGCCCAAGCGGCTCCCGCTGCGACGCTGCGTAACGCCAGCCTGGTGATCTGGGCGGTCAAGCCCCAGACTTTCAAGGACGCGGCGTTGGCGGTTGCTGCGCATACAGCCCAGGCCTTGCACCTGAGCGTGGCTGCGGGCATTTGCAGCGACAGCATCGCTACCTGGCTGGGTACCGAGCGCGTCGTGCGCGCCATGCCCAATACGCCAGCGCTGGTGGGCAAAGGCATCACCGGGCTGTTTGCCCGTGCTGGCGCGTCCCAAGCCGATCGGGATCGTGTCAGTCAGATCATCGCCACCACCGGCGAATCACTCTGGTTCGATACCGAGGACAAGCTCGACGTGGTCACCGCGCTCTCGGGCTCCGGCCCGGCTTATGTGTTTTACTTCATGGAAGCCATGACCATGGCCGGCACCGAAATGGGTCTGAGCCGTGAGCAGGCGCAGCAGCTGGCAGTCGCCACCTTTGCCGGGGCAAGCGCCCTGGCGCAAGCCTCCACCGACGCCCCTCAAGTGCTGCGCCAACGTGTCACCTCCAAAGGTGGCACCACCTTTGCCGCCATTTCCAGCATGGAAGACAACGACGTGCGGGCCCTGTTTATCGACGCCATGTACGCCGCCCGTGAGCGCGCCAAGGAACTCGGCGACGAGTTTGGCGCGGCCTGAGTTTTTTATTCGGATCCGGTTGCTATGCGCTGGCAAAGCCCAGCGCGATGCCGGCAAATACCGTCATGCCCAGCCAGTGGTTGAGACGAAACGCCTTGAAACACCCGTCACGCGTGCGACCGCGTATCAGGGTGTAATGCCAGGCTGCCTGCGCAACGGCGATGCCGCACGCTACTACAAAGAGAGCTCCTAGCGCATATTGCATAAGGGCTAGAGCCCAAATTGTTATAAAGCCAAGGTAGCACAACAACACCACGGGCACATCCCAATGGCCCAGCGTGATAGCCGAGGTCTTGATCCCAATCTTGAGGTCGTCGTCGCGGTCGACCATGGCGTACTCGGTGTCATAGGCCAGCACCCAAAATAGGTTGCCCAGCATCAGCACCCAGGCCAGCGGCGGCACCTGGCCCTGAACGGCGGCAAACGCCATTGGAATTCCCATGCCGAACGCCACGCCCAAGACGGCTTGCGGCATGGACACAAAACGCTTGGCATAGGGGTAGACCAGCGTCACGGCCAAGGCGATGAAAGACAACGCGATGGTAAGCCGGTTGGTGGTGAGCACCAGCGCAAAGGCCGCCAGCGCCAGCATTGCACCCACAGCCAGTGCTTCTTTCACCGACAACGCACCGCTGGTCACCGGCCGCTGCGCGGTGCGCTTGACGTGGCGATCAAACTCGCGGTCGGCGACGTCGTTGATACAGCATCCGGCGCTGCGCATCAGGATCGTGCCAACGACAAAAATAGCCAGTAAATGCCAGCCCGGGAAACCCTCTGCAGCCACCCACAACGCGCCCAGTGTAGGCCACAGCAGCAATAACCAACCGGCAGGACGATCCCAGCGGATCAAGGCCAGGTACAAACACCACTTTTTTTTCCAACGCATTTTCCTGCTCTCCGGCTACAGGCCCAGCTGACGCAAATCCAGCTGCCCACCACGCATGGGCGGACACCAGAAATACGCGCTGGTAACGGGTTTGGAAACGCCAAACAGCGCATCCACCACACCCTCTTCGAGCCCGACCATGCGGCGCAGCTGCGCCTCAAACGCGTCAAATGATTTGCCAAACGCTACAAACATCAGCCCCGCCTGCGTGCCAGCGGCCCACGGCATGGAACGGCGCAGCAAAAAGGCTTCGGGCGTAAAACTCTCCTGCGCAGTGCGTTTGACATGGGCCGATTCAGGCGCGTCTTCCAACTCCTCGTTATCCACACGCCTGCGTCCCACCATGTGGTCTTGCGCCAGGGTGCTCATGGCATCAAACGCATCCAGGTCATGCAGCCACTGCTGAACTGCCATGAAGCTGCTGCCATCAAGCCCCGGGCCAGCGCCCTGCAGCAAGGCGGCTTGTCTGGCCGTGTCGCCAGTGGGGTTTTCCGTGCCGTCCTCATAGCCAGTCAGGTCACGCCCGTGTCCGTTGGGCCCCTGGCCGTGCCGAAAGGCATCGACCAAATGGGTCAACAACAGCGCAGGAGTCAATGCCGACTGCACCCGACGCGTCTGGTGAATCAGCTCACCCCGGTCGCTCCCCCGTAGCCAGCACAATAGGGCTACCGGCGTGCTGGGAATGGACACGACCGGGCCCGTCAATGCCGCAAAGGAATGCAAGCCAGGCACCTTGGCCCCCAACGCCCGAACCAGGCCTGCCTCCAAACCGACCACCATCGACGTATCGGCCTCAGTGCCGATCAGCGCGTTTAATCGATCCAGACTCTCACGCAAGGTCGCAACAGGCGCACCCGTCAGGTCAAAAAACAGGTAACGACCGAGGACGGGAACATCCGCCAATAACGCAGCTTGAACAAGATCCATGGCAAGGCCTCAACTCAGAAAAAGTCAGGACAAACGTGTCACACCTGGCAGCTCACAGGCGTAAATGGCGTTGCGCAGAGCGGCAATCGCCTCGTAGCGGGTAAAGCTGCGCCGCCAGGCCAGCACCACACGACGCTTGGGCGGATCGCCAGCGAAGGGCAGATACTTGATGAACGGCTCTTCGTCGCGCTTGCGCCTGGGCTTGGCTTCCAGCGCCTCTTTGGGCACGCTCAGGCGCGGCACCAGCGTCACCCCCATGCCTGCGGCCACCATATGCTTGATGGTTTCCAGCGAGGAACCCTCAAAGCTCTTGCGAATACCCTCAGCATTGCTGGAAAAGCGGGCAAATTCGGGGCATGCCTCCAGCACATGATCACGAAAGCAGTGCCCGGCGCCGAGCAGCAACATCGTTTCATTTTTGAGTTGTTCGGTGCTGACATCAATTTGCTTGGCCAGCGGGTGGTTGCTGGGCACCGCCGCCAGGAATGGCTCGTCGTACAAGGGTGCAATCGCCAGTCCGGCATCAGGAAACGGCTCGGCCAGAATCGCGCAATCAATCTCGCCTGTGCGCAGCATCTCCAGCAGCTTGACGGTAAAGTTTTCCTGCAGCATCAACGGCATTTCCGGGGTGCGATGAATCATTTGCCGCACCAGATCGGGCAGCAAATACGGGCTGATGGTGTAAATCACCCCCAGAGCCAATGAACCGCTCAACGGGTTTTTGCCACGCTTGGCGATTTCCTTGATGTTGGCCGCCTGCTCCAGCACACTTTGCGCCTGGCGCACGATGTCTTCCCCCAGTGCTGTCACAGACACCTCATTGGCGCTGCGCTCAAAAAGTTTGACGTCGAGTTCTTCTTCAAGCTTTTTGACAGCTACCGACAAGGTGGGCTGCGACACATAACAGGCCTCAGCCGCCTTGCCAAAATGGCGCTCCCGCGCCACCGCCACAATGTATTTCAATTCAGTCAGGGTCATGCGCGTATTGTCCTATCAGATCGGCAAGCCAGCCGCAGCAGCGCGCCCTTGTCGCAAAAACATCCGGTTTTTGCTCAGTGCGCCTGATTTAAATCAAAGAACCCGCGCGGCCGTTGGCTAGGATTGCCGCCAGGAGAATCGCCATGTTTGACCTACCCATTAAATCCGTCATGGAGCGCAAGAAATTTCTGGCCGTTTCACCCGACAAAACCGTAGCGCAGGCGGCGCGGCTGATGGCGGGCAAAAACACCGGGGCGATCCTGATCGTGACCGACGATCAACTGGTGGGCATTTTCACCGAGCGTGACCTGGTGTTTCGCGTCATCGCCAAAGGCCTGGAGCCAAAAACAACCCTGCTGCGAGACGTGATGACCACCGAGGTCAAAACCCTCTCGGCCGATCAGTCTTACGGGCATGCGCTGGTGATCATGCAGGAAAACGGGTTTCGTCATGTGCCGGTGATGGAGCACGGCCACGCGATCGGCATCATCTCGTCGCGCAACGCCATGGACCCCGATCTGGACGAGTTCATCACAGACGAGCGCCGCCGGGTGCACTACCAGTAAGTTGCTGGTCGCGCTTGCGCTACGCCTTCAGAAAATCAGTCTTGCCACCCAACCAGCGCTGCACATGTTGTGCTGCCAGCGCGGGGGACTGGTCGAGCATGTGGGGCGCGGTTCGGCGTGCCCAGTCCAACAGTCTGGCGTCTTCGTTCACATCGGCAAAGCGCAGCATGGCATCACCTGACTGGCGCGCACCCATGAACTCGCCGGGGCCGCGAATCTCCAGGTCACGCCGGGCAATCTCAAAACCGTCGTTGGTTTCAGCCATGGCCCGCAAACGCTCGCGGGCAGTCTCGCCCAAGCGCGGTGCGTCGCCGGTGGAGTACAGCAACACGCAGGCCGAAGCCGCCGCGCCGCGCCCGACCCGCCCGCGCAGTTGGTGCAATTGCGACAGGCCAAAGCGCTCGGCGTGCTCAATCACCATCAGCGACGCATTGGGCACATCGACACCGACCTCAATCACCGTGGTGCTGACCAGCACGCCCAGCTGACCGCTGGTGAACAGGCGCATCACCGCCTGCTTTTCCGCCACCGGCATGCGTGAATGCAGCAGCCCCACCATGACACCGGGCAGCGCCGCGCTGAGCTGGGTATGGGTCTCGGTGGCGTTGGTCAAATCCAGCGCTTCGCTTTCTTCAATCAACGGACAAACCCAGTAGATTTGCCGACCTTGCGCGATTTGCCCCCGAATCCGGGCAATGACTTCGTCGCGTCGCGCCTCATTGACCACTTTGGTGATGATCGGCGTGCGCCCGGGCGGCAGCTCGTCGATGGTGGACACGTCCAGGTCAGCGTAATAGCTCATGGCCAGCGTGCGTGGAATAGGAGTGGCGGTCATCATCAACAAATGAGGCTCGACCCCTGATGCTGGCTCACTTTGTGAAGCCGCCTGCGACATCATCTTTGATCTCAAAGCAAGACGCTGCGCCACACCAAAGCGGTGCTGCTCGTCGATGATGGCCAGCGCCAGGGCTTTGAACTGCACCTTGTCTTGAATCAGCGCATGCGTGCCCACCACCAGCTCCGCCTGGCCACTGGAAATCAACGCCAGCATGTCGCGCCGCTCTTTGGCCTTTTGGCTGCCGGTGAGCCAGGCCACGGTGATGCCCAGCGGATGCAGCCAGCCGACCAATTTGGCAAAGTGCTGGGTGGCCAGAATTTCGGTCGGGGCCATCA
>PFKL01000053.1 GCA_002784245.1 Comamonadaceae bacterium CG_4_10_14_3_um_filter_60_75 | reverse complement strand
TCGTGACGGATTTCACACGCTTATTCACCAACGTTGAATGGCGTCTGGCTAAAGATGTCCTGCTCAACGCTGGGGGGATGGCTGAACGCAGCAGTGCCAGCGGATCGACTTTTGCGCCACGGATGATGTTGAACTGGCAGGCCACAGCCGGGCACACATTACGCGCCGGGGTAGCCAAGGCTTTTCGTCCACCTAGTGTGTTTGAGAAGCAGGGCGACATTCGGTATTCAGTGGCCAATCAGCTTTTGCTGGTCACAACGCTGGCGCGTGGACGAGTAGAGCCCGAGTCGGTGTTGACCCGTGAGTTGGGTTACCTCGCCGAGGTGGGGTTGTTCAATTCACGCTTGGATGTGCGCGTCTTCGACGAGGCCATCGGAGGTTTCATACAAAGCCAAAAATACGCGTTGCCCGCTGGCACCTCGCTTTATCCGTCCGAGCCACGCGATTACATCAATGGCGAGAGCTTATCCATACGCGGCTTGGAGGCCCAGTGGCAGTCAAGACCCTGGCTAGGCAGTCGTTTGGCACTGAACCTTGAGAGAAGCCAGATGGTTCTTACCGCGCCCGGGCTTGACCTGGATCTGCTGTCTGCTGTTCCCCGAACGGCCTATACCGTCTCGTTGCGGCAGCAACTTCCGGCCGGCTGGGAATTTGCCGTCAACCATCGTTACCTGGATTCAGTCACATTGCCGTCCACCAGCAGTTACCGTGGCTCGCTGTCACGCACTGATTGGCGCGTGGCGAAGACCTTGCGGTGGGGGCAGTACCGCGGCGAAATCGCGTTAACCGTGCAAAACGCAGGTGGTGATCTGTTGGACTACGGCACAGACTTTTCTTTTCCCCGGCAGGCCTTCGTGACCCTGCGTCTGCAAGACTAAGCTGTCCCCGATGCGTCGACTCTTGCGTCACCTGATCCTTTGTTGCTTGCTTGGCATGGCTCTGGCTGCGTCAGCACAGCCGCTGTCGGCTCAGGTGGTGTTGGTCAGCAGTGAATCTGCGCCAGCTTACGCAGAAACCACCAGGAGCTTGCTCGACGCCCTGCAGCGCAGTGGTCTGTCAGCAGGTGCGGTTGATGTCCTGTCACCGGATGAACTGACGCGCCGGGCCGACGCCGGGCGTTTGGGCCCAGCGCGTATCTTTGTGGGTCTTGGCGTTCGGGCGACGCAGTCGCTGCTGGCCGTTGATGTGAACGCGCCGGTGTTGAGCACACTCATTCCGCGGCGCAGTTTTGAGCAATTGTTGCGGGCGAGCGGTCGCAAGGCCTCGGATCAGCTGAGCGCGATCTATCTCGACCAATCGCTGCGTCGGCAAATCGCCCTGGTGCGCCTGGCGCTGCCGCAAGCGCAGCAAATAGGCGTGTTGCTGGGCCCGGATTCTGTTGCTAAATTGCCCGAGTTGCGCACGCAGGCGCAAGGCGCTGCCTTGCTGGTGCGGCCAGCTGAAGTGGTCAGCGACCAAGCGCTTTTCCCTGCACTGCGCGAGGTGCTTGACGGCAGTGATGTGTTTCTGGCGCTGGCCGACCCAGTGGTGTTCAACAGTACCAGTATTCAGAATATTTTGTTGTCCAGCTTTCGCGCGCGTGTACCGATGATGGCGTTTTCAACTGCGTATGTGCGCGCCGGTGCGTCGCTGGCGCTGTATTCAAGTCCGACACAAGTTGGCAAGCAGGCTGGGTTGGTCGTGATGGCTGCTCTGCGCAGCGGTCACCTGCCAGAGCAACCCATTGAGCCTGATGACTTTTTGGTGGATGTCAATCCCAATGTGACGCGTGCCCTGGGCTTGACGCTCGATGGCGTTGAGTTGCGCCAAGCGCTGCGGCGGCTGGAGCGTCTGCCATGAAGACCTTGGATATTCGCGCACGCATGTTTTTGGCGGCTATGTTGCCGCTTGCACTGATCAGCACCTTGCTGGCCTCCTGGGCCTTGTTTGCGCGCTATGACGATGTGCAATCGGCCTACGAGCAACGCAATCGATTGGTGTCACGACAGATTGCCATGGCCAGCGAATACGGGCTATTTGCCGGCAACCGGACGCAGTTGCAGGGTTTGGCTGCCAGCGCCTTGCACGAGGCAGACGTGCGCTGGGTGGGCATCATCGACCGCCAGGGATTGGTGCTGGCCAGCGCGGGCAACCCACTGGACGCGCCAGCATTGACCGCCAGCTTGCTTGCTGCACAAGGCCATATGCCAAGGCGTCGGCTGGATTGGGTGAGCCAGCCGGTGTTGGCCAGTGATATTGCGCTGGATGATTTGTTTGACGGCGCGGCGGAGCCTACCGTGCGGGCAAACAGGCAATTGGGGCAGGTTGTGGTGGCGTTTTCGCGTCAGACGGTGGATGACCAAAAGCTCAATTTGGCGCTGGGTGGCGCTGTCATCGGTGGCCTGAGCTTGTTGTTTGGCATGATGCTGGCGCTTGTCCTCAGTCGCGGTGTGTTGTTGCCGATCGCCAGAATCTCAAGCCTGGTGCACCAGATTGGCCAAGCTGATTTTCAGCAGGTGCATGCGCAGCGCGCACAAATTTCACCAACCGACCCACTGCACGATTTGCAGGTCAGCATCCACGCCATGTCTGACCAGATCTGGGCCACCCGCGATGAGCTGCAGGCGCAGGTGGCGCTGGCCACCCAGGAGCTGCGCGACAAAAAGGAAGAGGCCGAAAAAGCCAACCTGGCCAAATCGCGCTTTCTGGCTGCCGCCAGCCATGACTTGCGACAACCAACGCACGCGCTGGGTTTGTTTGTGTCACGCCTGGCGCAACTGGAACACAGCGCGCAAACGCACGCGCTGATCGGCAACGTACAGGCGTCGGTGCAGGCGCTGCAAAACCTGCTCGACGGCTTGCTCGATGTCTCCCGGCTGGAGGCCGGCGCCGTGCAAGTCAACAAGCGGCCGTTTGCACTGGCAGCCCTGTTTGATCAGTTGGCGCAGGATCTGTCTGACGCAGCCCGTGACAAAGGCTTGGCCTTGCGTATTCGTCCCACGGGTGCATGGGTTTTGAGCGACGCCACGCTGGTTTACCGCATCTTGCTCAACCTGGTGAACAACGCCATTCGCTACACCGAGCACGGGGGTGTACTGGTGGCAGTGCGCCAGCAGCGCGCACTCGGGTTGCTACAGATTCAGGTGTGGGATACCGGCGTAGGTATTGCGCCAGAGCATCTGTTGGTGGTCTTTAACGAATTTTTTCAGGTGGCCAATGCCGCACGTGATCGCACCAAGGGCTTGGGGCTGGGACTGAGTATTGTGCGGCGTACGGCTGACCTGCTGGGGCATCCGGTCACGTTGACTTCGCGCCTTGGCGCCGGCACCCGCGTTAGTCTGACGCTGCCTGTTATTGACCAACCGAGCGCTTCGGAGGTGGTGTTTGGCGGTGAAGAAAACACGCTTGCCGACTTGCAGGGTGTCCGCGCCTTGGTGGTTGAAGACGACGCCTTGGCGCTGGCCGCCCTGCAAAGCGTATTGCAGGGTTGGGGCATGCAGGTCGTAGGCGTCAATGGCACGTTGGCGGCGCTGCAGCAGGTGGCACAGGGTGTGCGCCCTGATGTCATCGTCAGCGATTACCGCTTGCCCGGCGACGCCAACGGCATCGACACCATCCGTCAGTTGCGCAGCGCGCTCAACGCGGACGTGCCAGCTTGCCTGATGAGTGGTGATACCGACACGACGCTGATCGGACAGGCCCAAGCCGCCAAGCTCAGCCTGTTGCACAAACCAGTGCGCCCAGCCAAGCTGCGCAGCCTGCTGCGTCGTTTATTGGTGGAGTAAGGTGCCGCCGCTCAGGGCTGCTGAAACCCTGACTTGCCGTAGCCCCAGCGGCTGGCTTCCATGGCGGCCTGCAGGCGCGTTTTCACACCGAGGGTTCGCAAGATCAAGGCGACATGGCTTTTGATGGTCTCTTCGGCCAGATTGAGCGCCTCGCCAATCTCGCGGTTGCTGCGCCCTTGCTGCAACAATTTGAGCACTTCTTCCTGGCGCGCCGTAAAGACCGGCGCCTGGAAGGCCGTGCCCTGGGTGGACTGGCCCAAGGATGCTGTGAAATCTTCCGGCACCACCACTTCGCCCTCGAGCACGCGCCGCAAAGCACCCAGCAAATCGTCACTCAAGCCCGATTTGGTGATGAATCCGGCTGCACCGCGCTCCAGCGCCCGCTGCATGATGCCCGGATTGGCCGAGCCCGACAGGATGACGACCGGAAGCTCGGGGTGGCGCTGGCCCAGAATGGCCAGCGCGGCCAGGCCGTCCATATCGGGCAGGTGATAGTCCAGCAGCACCAGGTCCAGATCGGGGTGCGCCTGCGCCAACTCAAACGCGCGTGCGCAATGTGGCGCTTGCAGCACCTCGGTTATCTCTGTCGTGCTCAGGCCTTGCAGCACTTGTGACAAGCCTTCGCGCACCAAGGCGTGATCGTCAACCACCAGGATTTTCAAAATACTGCCCCCGTTGCCTTTCTACAATACAGCCATGTTTGTTCACCTGCGCCTGCACACCGAATTTTCCGTCATTGACGGCACCAACCGCATTGACGATACCGTCAAGTCCGCCGCTCAAGACGGACAGCCGGCGTTGGCCATCACCGACCTGGCCAACCTGTTTGGCGCGGTCAAATTTTACAAAGAAGGGCGCAAACGCGGCGTCAAGCCCATTATCGGCGCAGAAATCTGGCTTGAAGGCCTGGCCTCTGACCCGGCGCAACTCTCGCGCGTCGTGTTGCTGGTGCAGAATCATCAGGGCTACCTGAACCTGTCTGAATTGCTGGCACGCGCCTGGACGCAAAACGGCGGCAAGGCGCATGCCTGTGTCAGTCTGGCGTGGCTGACCGAGTTGCAGGGTGGCTTGATTTGCTTGTCTGGTGCGCAGGCCGGGCCGGTCGGCCAGGCCTTGCTGCAGGGCGACGAAGCGCGCGCCGCGGCCACGGCACTGCAACTCTCGGGTCTGTTTGCGCACCGGTTTTATCTTGAGCTGCAACGCGCCGGCCGCGCCGAAGACGAGCCACACGTCGCAGCCGCCGTGCAGTTGGCGCAGCGCTTGCAGTTGCCGGTGGTAGCGACGCACCCGGTGCAGTTTGCGACGCCAGACGACTTTGAAGCCCATGAAGCGCGTGTCTGCATCGCCGAGGGTGAGATTCTGGCCAACCCGCGGCGGGTGCGGCGTTTCACGCGTGAGCAGTATTTCAAGAGCGCGGCACAGATGTGCGCGTTGTTTGCTGACATTCCCTCGGCCATTGCCAACACGCTTGAAATCGCCAAGCGCTGCAACCTGACTCTGGTGCTGGGAAAGCCGCAACTGCCCAACTTCCCGATCCCGCAAGTCAACGGGCAGGTGATGTCAGTCAACGATTACTTTCGTTACGCCGCGCACGAGGGGCTCAAAGAGCGCATGCAGCGCCTGTACCCGGACCCGGTGCTGCGCGACAAAGAAATGCCGCGCTACCTTGAGCGGCTTGAGTTCGAGCTCGGCACCATCTTGACAATGGATTTCCCGGGCTACTTTTTGATTGTGGGTGACTTCATCAACTGGGCCAAAAACAATGGTTGCCCGGTGGGGCCGGGGCGTGGGTCGGGTGCGGGCTCGCTGGTGGCCTACGCGCTCAAAATCACCGACCTGGATCCGCTGCGTTACAACCTGCTGTTTGAGCGCTTTTTGAACCCCGAGCGGGTGTCGATGCCTGACTTTGACATCGACTTTTGCCAGACCAACCGCGACCGGGTGATCGATTACGTCAAGCAGAAATACGGCAAGGACGCGGTCAGCCAGATCGCCACCTTTGGCACCATGGCCGCGCGTGCGGCCATCCGTGACGTCGGCCGCGTGCTCGACATGAGCTACACCTTTTGCGACGGCATCAGCAAGCTCATCCCCAACAAGCCTGGCGTGTCGGTGACGCTGCAATTGCCGCCAACCGACAAAAAGCCCGACGACAAGACGGTCTACGCGGTCGAGGCCGAGCCGCTGCTGGCCGAGCGCGAGGCCAAAGAAGAAGATGTGCACACGCTGCTGGAGCTGGCGCGCAAGTTGGAGGGCATGACGCGCAACATCGGCATGCACGCCGGCGGCGTGCTGATCGCCCCGGGCAAGCTTACCGACTTTTGTCCGTTGTACCAGCAGCCCGGCAGCGATTCGGCGGTCAGCCAATACGACAAATACGACGTCGAATCCGTGGGACTGGTCAAGTTTGACTTTTTGGGTCTGGCCACGCTGACCATTCTGGAAATTGCCCGCGAGCTGATCATGGCGCGCCATCCGGGTCAGGAAAATTTCGCTTTTGAGGATTTGCCGCTCGACGACAAGGCCGTCTATAAGCTGTTCCAGGAAGGCAAGACCGAGGCGGTGTTCCAGTTTGAATCGCGCGGCATGCAGGGCATGTTGCGCGACGCCAAGCCGACGCGGCTGGAAGACCTGATTGCCCTCAACGCCTTGTACCGCCCGGGCCCGATGGACCTGATCCCCAGCTTTGTCGCGCGCAAGCACGGCCGCGAGGTGGTGGAGTACCCGCACCCGCTGGTGGCCGACATGCTGTCGGAAACCTACGGCATCATGGTCTACCAGGAGCAGGTGATGCAGACCGCGCAGATTCTGGGTGGCTATTCACTCGGTGGCGCCGACATGCTGCGCCGCGCCATGGGCAAGAAAGACGCCGCCGAGATGGCCAAGCACCGCCAGATCTTTCGCGACGGCGCCGCCAGGAACGCCATTTCCGAGAGCAAGGCCGACGAGGTGTTTGACTTGATGGAAAAGTTCGCCGGCTACGGCTTCAACAAGTCGCACGCCGCCGCCTACTCGCTGCTGGCCTACCACACCGCCTGGCTCAAGGTGCACTACACGGCCGAGTTTTTCTGCGCCAACATGACGGTGGAAATGGACGACACCGACAAGCTCAAGGTGTTGCTCGACGACGCGATCAAGATGGGGTTGTCGTTTGAGTCGCCCGACGTTAACCGCGGGCAAAGCCGTTTCACACCGCTGTCAGACAAGGTGATCTGCTATGGTTTGAGCGCCGTCAAGGGCAGTGGCCAGAGTGCGATCGAGGCGGTGGTGGCGGCGCGCGAAGGGCGCGGCGTGGGCCCGCGCGGTGAGGTCAAGGGGCCATTCAAAAGCCTGTTCGATTTCTGCGCCCGGGTCGATCGCAGCCGCATCAACAAACGCACGGTTGAAGCGCTGATCAAGGCCGGTGCGTTTGATGCGATACACCTCAATCGTGCCAGCTTGCTCGCCAGCCTGGACCTGGCTTTTGAGTTTGGCGCCGCCATGGTGGCCAACGCCAACCAGTGCAGCCTGTTTGACATGGACGACGACGCGATTGGCTCCAGCACGCAAGAGCCCGAGCT
>PFKL01000086.1 GCA_002784245.1 Comamonadaceae bacterium CG_4_10_14_3_um_filter_60_75 | reverse complement strand
ACCGCAGTGGCGTGATTTTGGCGGTCAATGCGCGCTGGCAGCAGTTTGCTTGCAACAACTCAGTGCAGCCTGGCCAACCAGCGGCCAACACTGGAGTGGGCAGCAACTACCTGACGGTTTGCAGCATAGAGGCCGCTACAGACCCACACACTCGCGAGGCCTGCCAGGGCATCGTCGACGTGCTTGAGGGGCATCGGCCCATCTTCACCCTGGAATACCCCTGCCACTCGCCACAGCAAAAGCGCTGGTTCAACATGGTGGTGACACCGCTGCGCTACCGCGGCCAAGACGGGGCCACCATCACCCACACCGACATCACACCGGTCAAGCAGTTGCAAGAGGACATGCTTGAAAGCTTTTTGGCCATTCAAAGCATTTTGGACACCACGCTGGACGGCTTTTGGCGCACCGACTTGCAAGGCCGCTTGCTGGAAGTTAACCCCAGTTATTGCCGCATGTCTGGCTATACGGCTGCCGAACTGCTGGCCATGCGCATCAGCGACCTGGAAGCCCTTGAAAACCCGGCTGATACAGCCGCACGCATGGCACGATTGACCCAGCACGGGCATGATCAGTTTGAAACACGGCACCGCCGCAAAGACGGCACCGTGTGGCCGGTGGAAATCAGCACCACCTTCAACGGCAAGCTTTCGCCACCGTGCTGCTTTGTTTTTGTCAGAGACATCACTGAGCGCGTGCAATTGCAAGAGTCGATTTTGCAGAGTGAGCATCAACGTTTTGAACAATTGAACAAGCTCACTGCTTCCGTGCCGGGGGTGGTTTACCAGTTCAGAGTTCAGCAAAATGGCGACTGGTCGTTTGATTACCTGAGCGCTGGCGTTGAATCCTTGCTTGAATTGACCCCGCAGGATGTTTACCGTGATGCCAGTGCCCCCACCCAATGCATTGTTGAAGAAGACCGCGCATCGCATCGTGCTGCGGTCGAACAATCCCTCAAAACCTTGTCACCTTGGTCACACGAGCACCGCATTCAAACCCGCAGTGGCCGCCTGAAATGGGTGCACGGCCAAGCACTGCCCGAGCCGCAGGCTGACGGCAGTGTCATTTGCTATGGCATTCTGACCGACATCACCGCCAACAGAAATGCCCAAATCGAAATACAGCAACGCGAAACCTA
This sequence comes from Comamonadaceae bacterium CG_4_10_14_3_um_filter_60_75, assembly GCA_002784245.1. Classification (GTDB taxonomy): domain Bacteria; phylum Pseudomonadota; class Gammaproteobacteria; order Burkholderiales; family Burkholderiaceae_C; genus Rhodoferax. The sequence goes on along the minus strand of PFKL01000086.1, from coordinate 5,657 downwards.
TTTGCAAGCCATCTTTGACACCGCGCTTGATGCGGTGGTTGGCATGGATGAGCAAGGCCTCGTGACGGCATGGAACCGTCGTGCAGAAGTGATTTTTGGCTGGTGCAAGGCTGAGGCCATCGGCAAGCCCTTGCACGACATGATTGTGCCAACGCAGCACCGTGCAGGCCATGCGCATGGCCTGGCGCGGTTTCTGGCGACCGGGCAATCTGACATTTTGAACCGCCGTATCGAGATCACGGCGCTGCGCCGCTCGGGGGAAGGGTTCCCGGTGGAGTTGTCGATTCTCCCCTTTAAGGTCGGCGATAAACGTATGTTTACCGCCTTTGTTTCTGACATTTCAGAGCGCAAACGCTCTGAGCAGGCGTTGTTGGAGAGTGAGAAAAAATTCAGACTGATCGCAGAGAACACCTCAGACGGCATCACCATTTTTGACAAGCATCAACACGTTCAATACGTGTCGCCTGCTGTGATGAAGCAACTGGGCTACACCGAGCAAAATGAGCTGAGTCGCGCAAGCGCTGAGGTGTATGCGCTGATCGACCCGGCGCAGCGCGATGCCCTGTTTGCGTCCATCAATGAAGCGATACAAAGCAAGATGCCTGCCCTGTCGTATGCGTATCGCATCAAGCACAAGTCAGGCCACTATATCTGGCGCGAAGACAGTACCAACTTCCGCTACACAAGCACTGGCGAGTACGACGGCGCGTATGTTGTTTCCAGAGACATCACCGAGCGCAAACGCATGGAAGAAGAAGTGCGTCAACTGGCTTACTTTGACCCATTGACCCACCTGCCCAACCGGCGCATGTTGAACGATCGGCTCAATCAAGCAATGGCGCAGAGTAAACGCAGTGGCCACTGTGCTGCGATCATGATTATGGATTTGGATAACTTCAAACCGCTCAATGACGCGCATGGCCACATGGTGGGCGATTTGCTGCTGATTGAGGTCGCCAGCCGCCTGCGCGCCTGTGTGCGCGAGGTCGATACCGTGGCCCGCTTTGGCGGAGATGAGTTTGTGGTGGTGCTCAGTGAATTGGATGCTGCCCCTGAAATATCCCTAACGCAAGCACTGGCAGTTGCAGAAAAAATCCGTGCTGCGCTGGCTGTGCCGTATGTGTTGTCGGTGCAAAAGCAAGGCCAGCCGAGCGTCAGCGTGGTACACCGCTGTTCTGCAAGCATTGGGGTGACACTGTTTATGCACGATGACACCAGTGCCGAAGATGTGTTGAAAAAAGCAGATTCGGCCATGTACCAAGCCAAAGAACAGGGTCGTAACCGCGTTTGGCTATCCCAAGCTTAACGGCCCGCCATGCGAACAACCCAGGCACTTGAGTCGTGGCAGGCTCAGGTGTGGGTGCACCACTTCGTCACCGGTGAGCTGACACCTGGCACACAGTTGTGGACGCGAGACAAGCGTTTGCTGGCAGCAGCGGTCAGGCTGGGGTTGGCTTATGCCGCAGTTCACTGAATAAATTCAAATTTCCTGATCCGCACCAAGAGACCGCTTCAAATTTTCAGGAATGTCAATGGCACTTGAATTCATTCGCCCGATCAATCGAGCTCCCACCTGACTGCCAGATACTCCTGTGGGAGTGCGATTCATCGCGCGAAGGGCTTTGAACTTTTGTGCCACTGTGTTTTCCATCCGGATCAGGAAGTCTGAAATTGAAGCGGCGCACGCTGCCAATCGGCGCACCAGCCGGGCAGGGCACTGGCGGGCATGGGGCGGGCAATGCCATAGCCTTGGGCCAGTTCTCAGCCCATGGCCAGCAGCAGGGTGCCGTGCGCCACGGTCTCCACGCCTTCGGCGATGACCTCGCGGTTGAACGCGGCGGCCAGTCCAATCACGCCCTGCAAAATGGCCGTATCGGTTCAATCGTCTTGATCAGGGGTGCGCGCCAGCACCTCAAACTCGGCTATTGGTACAGGTCGACTGAAGAAGTAGCCCTGGTACGCATGGCAACCCAGATGCGCTAGAAAGTCTTTTTGCGCGGCAAGCTCAACCCCTTCGGCAATCACCGCCAGGCCCATGCTCTCGGCCAGCGCCACCACCATTTTGGCTATGGCCGCATCGTTGGGGTCACTCAGGATGTTGCGCACAAAACCCTGGTCAATTTTGAGCTGGTCCAGCGGCATGCGCTTGAGGTACGACAGCGACGAATAACCTGTACCAAAGTCGTCCAATGAAAAGCTGATGCCCAGCGCCTTGAGGGTGGCCATTTTGGCAATCACGTCTTCGACATTGTTGACTAGCAGGCTCTCAGTCAGCTCAAGTTTAAGTCTCTTGGGGTTGGTGCCCGAGCTTGTCAATGCGGCTTGAACCTGCGTCACAAAGTTGCTCTGGTGAAATTGTTTGGCACTGACATTGACCGCCAGTACCAGGTCAGCCATGTCGGGCTGCGTGGCCCAGAGCGCCAATTGCGCACAAGCCGTTTCCAGCACCCATTGGCCCAGGGGCAAAATCAGGCCGGTTTCTTCGGCCAGGGGAATGAACTCAGCGGGCGATACCAGGCCGCGCTGCGGATGCTGCCAGCGCACCAGTGCTTCGGCCCCCACCACGCGCCCCTCGCCCACCACCTGAGCCTGGTAAAAAAGCACCAGTTGTTGCTGTTGCAAAGCGTCGCGCAAGTCGTCTTCGAGCGCCGCGCGGGCCAGCACCTCGGCCTGCATCTGGGGGTCAAAAAAGCAAATGCTGTTGCGCCCAAGAGCCTTGGCCCGAAACATCGCGAGCTCTGCGTTCTTTAGCGGCTCATCGGGCGAGGTAAAGGCCTGGTTACCAAACAGGGCAACGCCCATGCTGGGCGTGCTGCGGTGTTCAAACGGCCCGATCGGGTAGCTTTGATTGAGGGCTTGGCGAATTTTTTCGGCCACCGACTCAGCCCGTCTGCAGGCCTCTGCCGGGTTGTCGCTCAGGTCTTCAAGCATCACCACAAACTCGTCACCACCCACGCGGGCCACGGTATCGCTCTCATAAATACAGTGCTGCAGGCGCTGCGCTACGGCTTCGAGCAGCAAGTCGCCCTTGACAAACCCCAGCGTGTCGTTGAGGGTTTTGAAGTTGTCCAGGTCGATGTACAGCAGCGCGCCCAGAGTTTGATGCCGCGCCACCGTGGCTATTCCCAGCGTGAGCCGGTCGAGCAACAAGCGCCGGTTGGGCAGGTGCGTCAGCGGGTCATAAAAAGCCAGCGTATTGATCTGTTTTTCAGCATTTTTGCGCGCACTGATGTCAGAGAACGTCGCCACATAATTCGTCACCTGGCCAGTTGCATCTTTCACCGCGCTGATGGCCAGCCACGCTGGATAGATTTCACCGTCTTTGCGACGGTTCCAGATTTCGCCCTGCCACTGGCCAGTTTGCCCAATGCTGGTCCACATGGCTTGGTAAAACGCCGCGTCGTGCCGACCCGAGGCCAATGTACGAGGGTTTTTTCCCACCACTTCGGCCGCGCTGTAGCCGGTAATTTGGGTAAAGGCCCGGTTGACCCGCAAAATCACACCATTCTCGTCGGTCACGGTAGTACCCTGTTGCGACTCAAAGGCGGTAGCGGCAATGCGCAGATCGGTTTCAGACCGCTTGACCGGGGTAATGTCGTTGATGACACAGACAATAAATCGCCGCTGGTGCCGGTGGTCTGAAAAGCTGCGGCAAGTTAAGTGCCCCCAAAATTCGCTCTGATCGTCACGACAATAAATACGCTCTACATCTGACTGTTTGATGCGGTCGTACAGTAACGCCATCATGTTTTTGTAACCCGCCTCACGCATTAGGGGGTGCAATAGCGAGACATACTCGCGCCCGTCGAGCTGCTCCACCGTGCTGGCAAACATCTGCGCCATGCGCTGGTTGACGTGGTGGATTCGCCCCTGGTCATCAATCAGAAAAATCGCTACGCTGGAGGTATCAAAAATTTGCTGAAGAAATTCTTCGCGCTGATTGAGCTTGTCAAGCAAGCGGTTAAAGCCCCCAATGAGCTTGCCAATCTCATCTTTGCGGGTGATGGGCAAGGGCGCTACGGTCTGGTTGGATTCTGCCAAAACGGCCAAGCTTTGGACCGCAGTGAACATGGGTCTGAGTTCGCGCCTGAGCTGCCACCAGATCAGCATCCCGGCCAGCAGGGTGAAAAGCAACACAGCCAGCAGCAGACGCTGTTGCAGCGCATCAATGGGAGCAAAAGCCGTCGCAGTCGGCACGACCACCGCCAGAATCCAGCCCGTTGTGGGGATCATTTTGTTGGCTGACAGCACGCTTTGGTGCCTGGAGTTGATTCTTACTGCAAAGCCTTCGTAGCCTTGCATGAAGCGGTCAATTTGCGGGTTGACGCCAGCGGCTGGCAGCGGCTCCAGAATGCGGGATTTATCCGTGGCGGTAATCACCTGTCGATTGGCCGCATCGACCAGCACATAAGCACCACTGTCGCCATAAGCGTGGTCAATGTATTGGTCGAGAAAATTGGGCACATTCAGGCGGGTAACACCTGTCAGCACACCGATCACCTGGCCCTGGCTATCTTGAATTGGCACGCTGATCAAAAACTCCGGAAAGCCTTTGCTTTTTGAAAAATGCGGTTTGCCCACCGTGGGCCGCCCTTGAAGTGCGCCGATGATGTAATCGCGGTCAGCGTAGTTGATGCCCAAGCGCCCGGTTTGCAGCGGTAACTCGGCCACCGCCAGACCGTTGGTTTGATAGGCAATCACCCCACTGTTAAACAGCGACAAAAACACATGGCGCTCTTGCAAATGGGCCTGTAGCGCGGGCACGTCGCGCAGCATCGCCGGGGTAACGCCAGCGGCCACGCTTTGCAAGGCGCTCACCCGGTGACCCAGATCGCGGTCAATATCGGCAGCCACCAGCGTTGCCACAGCAAACTGTTGCACCCCCAGTGTGTGTTGCAGGTCGCGTTGCAGCATGGCACTGACATACACCGACAGCGCCGCCATGCCAAGCAAAAAAATGCCCAGCGTAAAAACCGTGACACGGGTTTTGATCGAGTTCCAGTGCTTAGGCATCAAAGTAGCTTGCAGCACATGTGCAGCCTGTTCAAGCAGCTACAAAAAAACTAGTAAAAAATCTCATTGCAAGCGCCTTGATACAGGTGTCTCATGACAGTTTGAACACCGCCACCGCCTGCACCAATTCTTGTGCTTGACTTTTCAGGCTGCTGGCCGCAGCGGCCATTTGCTCCACCAGCGCGGCGTTTTGCTGCGTCACCTGGTCCATTTCGGTCACGGCTTCACCTACTTGCGAGACACCGGCACTTTGTTCGCCACTGGCAGCGCTGATCTCGCCCATGATGTCAGTCACCCGGCGGATGCTGCTGACGACTTCGGTCATGGTGCTGCCGGCCTGGTCCACCAGCGTGGTGCCTTGCGCCACGCGACTGACGCTGTCATCAATGAGGGTCTTGATTTCTTTGGCAGCAGAGGCGGAGCGCCCGGCCAGTGAGCGCACCTCGCTGGCCACCACAGCAAAGCCGCGCCCCTGTTCACCGGCGCGTGCTGCTTCTACCGCCGCGTTCAAGGCCAGAATGTTGGTCTGGAACGCAATGCCATCAATCACCCCAATGATGTCGGCTATCTTGCGCGAACTGTCGTTGATGCCTTTCATGGTCTCGACAACTTGTCCGACGACCTCACCGCCTTGCACGGCAGTG
>PFKL01000171.1 GCA_002784245.1 Comamonadaceae bacterium CG_4_10_14_3_um_filter_60_75 | reverse complement strand
TTGCCCAGGGCATACAGGACACGATCGCCAAAGCCAACGCTCTCGCCGTCCATGAGCTTGGGGCCGACCTTTTTGGCCATGTCCATGAAATACTTGAACATGCCGCGCTTTAGCGCACCCGCGTCTTCCATGCGGATCATGACCGTGGTGAGCATGCCCTCAAATACCCGCGGCGGCGCAAAGTAGTACGTCGGGCCAATTTCTTTCAGGTCGATATTGACGGTGGAGGCGTCTTCGGGGCAGTTCACCACATAGCCGCACGAGAGCCACTGCGCATACGAAAAAATGTTCTGCCCGATCCAGGCTGGCGGCAAATAGGCCAGCACGTCTTCTTCGTGGGTGAGCTTGTCAAATTCAGCCCCGGCGCGGGCGCGGTTGAGCAGGCTGTCATGGGTGTGCACCACGCCCTTGGGGTTGCCGGTGGTGCCCGAGGTAAAAAACATCGCCGCCACATCGTCGGGCTGGACCTTGACGACCGCCGCCTTGAAAAAACCGCTGTCCTGCGCAGCAAATGCTTTGCCCTCGGCGATCAGGTCGTCAAGCGGCTGCAAGCCTGGCTCGTCGTAGCTGCGCAAGCCGCGCGGATCATCAAAATAAACATGCGCCAGTTGCGGGCATTGCTCGCGAATCTCGAGCAGTTTGTCCACTTGCTCCTGGTCTTCGGCAAACGCGTAGCAGACCTCGGCGTTGTTGATCGGAAACACGCATTCCAGCGCGGCGGCGTCCTGGTACAGCGCGATCGGTACCGCACCCAGCGACTGCACCGCCAGCATGGTGGCGTACAGCCGGGGGCGGTTGGCGCCGATGAGAATCATATGGTCGTGCTGGCGCAAGCCGGCCTGGTGCAGGCCACAGGCGAGGTGCTCCACCAACACCGCCATGTCCTGCCAGGTCATTGCCTGCCAGATGCCGTATTCTTTTTCACGCATGGCCGTGCCCGTGGGCCGCTGGCTGGCATGGTTCAACAAGAGTTGCGGAAAAGTCGTTTGCATTGCGTTGCCTTGTCTCCAAATCAGGTCAGGCCCACACCGGGTTGGCACCTGCTGTTGTGGCCGCGATGATAGAACCTGATTTGACGCTAGGTTGTCGTTTGGACGACAATCTGGCCGTTTCTGGCTAGGTGTTTTCCCTGTTACGCCAGGATCCGTCCATGCCACAAGATGCCACACTTTTCCAACGCCGTCGCCCGCTGACCGAGGCCGAATTGGCTGTCATCCCATGGTACAAATTGCTGTCTGAAGACGAACGCGAACGCGCCACCGACGACCTCAAGGTGACCGACGCGAATCCGGGCGATTACCTCTGCCGCACGGGCCGACCGGTGACCTATTGGTTTGGGGTGATCGACGGCCTGCTGAAGATGAGCACCGACAACGCCGACGGCCAGACGATGACTTTCACCGGTGTGCCCCCAGGTGGCTGGTTCGGCGAAGGCACCGCGCTCAAGCGCGAGGTGTACCGCTACAACATTCAGGCGTTGCGCAAGAGCATGGTGGCAGGTCTGCACGTTGACACGTTTCATTGGCTGCTGGACCACTCGATCGGGTTTAACCGCTTTGTGATGAAGCAGCTCAACGAACGGCTGGGCCAGTTCATTGCCGCGCGCGAGATTGACCGCATGACCAACCCCGACATCCGCGTCGCGCGCAGCCTGGCCGCGCTGTTCAACCCGGTGCTCTACCCCGGCCTGGGCGCGGTGCTGCGCATCACCCAGCAAGAGCTGGCGTACCTGGTCGGGTTGTCGCGCCAGCGGGTCAACCAGGCGCTGACCACCCTCAGCGCGCATGGCGCCATTGCGGTGGAGTACGGGGGATTGCGGGTGATGGATTTGCAGGCCCTGCGCAATAGCCTTTTTCTGTAAATAAAACAGGCCCCTCGCCCTTGTAAAATAAGCGCAATTAGCTACAACTAAAATAGCAACATGTCCGACACGCCCAAATCCGTCTTCCGCCGCGCCGCGCCACCTGCGCCCAAAGCGCCCATCCCCGCTGGCCAAACCAATACCGCAGCCTATGGCGCGGGCGGCACCTTGCGGCTGAACAAGCGCATGGCCGAGCTCGGCCTGGCCTCGCGCCGCGAGGCGGACGACTGGATCGCCAAGGGCTGGGTCAAGGTCAACGGTCGCGTGGCGGAAATGGGCATGCAGGTGGCGCCTGACGTGAAGATCGAGATTGACAAACAGGCGCAAGGCCAGCAAGCCAAACAGGTCACGGTGCTGATCAACAAGCCCCTGGGCCTGGTCAGCGGCCAGGCCGAAGACGGCCACCAGCCCGCCATCACGCTGGTGCAGCCGCAAAACCGCTGGGCTGAGGACAACGCGCGCTTTTTCTTTCACCCCAGCCAGCTCAAAAGCTTGGTGCCTGCCGGTCGGTTGGACATTGATTCCACTGGCTTGCTGGTGCTCACTCAAGACGGCCGGGTCGCGCGCCAGTTGATCGGCGAAGACGCCAGCATGGAAAAGGAATACCTGGTGCGTGTCGTCTACACCGGTGTCGCCAACCCGGCAGCGGCCGATTCGGCAGCGGCCACCTACGCCGCTGCACCCGGCGTGCGCGCCCGCCCGGCAGCGCCCACGCAGCTGAGCCGCATCGACGACGATGACCCCATCAGCCAGGACGTGCAGTCGGTGTTCCCGGCTGAAAAGCTCGCGCTGTTGCGCCACGGCCTCAAGCTCGACGGCCAGGCCTTGCAGCCAGCCCAAGTCGAGTGGCAAAACCCCGAGCAGTTGCGCTTTGTACTGAAAGAGGGCAAAAAGCGCCAGATCCGGCGCATGTGCGAACAAGTCGGCCTGAAGGTGGTGGGTTTGAAGCGCGTGCGCATTGGCCGCGTGATGCTGGGCAACCTGCCCGTGGGGCAATGGCGCTATCTGGCTCCGCATGAAAAATTCTGAGCCAAACCACCACCTGCGCGCCACCGACCTGCGCGCCGCAGCGTTGCTGGCCACCCAAGCCACCCACGCCATCACGTCCATGGCCGAAGGCGTGCACCAATCCGTCTGGCGCACGCTGGGCGCGCCCGCTGGTGCCAGCCCGGAACAAACACGCGGCCTGACCGGGCTGATTTACCAAAGTATTCACGGTGTTTCCCGACTGGTGGGTCAAGGCGTCGTTGCCGCCTTGACCAGGCTGGAGCCCTTGTTGCAGCGGCTGGAGGGCCAGGGTGAAGAATCGCCCGAGCGTGCTGCGGTTGTCGCGGCGCTGAACGGGGTGATGGGCGACCGTCTGCAGGCCAGCGGCAACCCGCTGGCCACACCCATGGCGCTGCGCCTGACAGGCCAGGTGCTGGACTGGCGCGCACCGCCACAGACCAGCCAGGTGACCGGCAAAGTACTGATCGTCATCCACGGCCTGTGCATGAACGAGCTGCAGTGGACCAGCCAACGCGCAGGCCAGTCGGTCAACCACGCCAGCGCCCTGAGCACGGCCCTGGGCTACACCCCGGTCTATGTGCGCTACAACTCGGGCCTGCACGTGTCTGACAACGGCCACACGCTGGACCACCAGTTAAACCAATTGCTGGCGCAATGGCCGGTGCCAGTGACCGAACTTTCGGTGCTGGCGCACAGCATGGGCGGGCTGATCACGCGCAGCGCCTTGCATGCGGCCAACCAAACTGACAAGGCCTGGCCCAGGTTGCTGAAGAATGTGGTTTTTCTGGGCACACCGCACCACGGTTCGCCGCTGGAGCGCGCGGGCAACTGGGTTGACGTGCTGTTGGGCAGCACGCCGTACACCCGCCCGTTGGCAAAACTTGGCCAACTGCGCAGCGCTGGTGTCACCGACCTGCGCTATGGCCTGCTGCTCGACGCCGACTGGCAAGGCCGCGACCGGTTTCAGCGCCAGCCCGACGGCAGAATCCCCGTGCCGCTGCCAGCCAACGTGAACTGCTACGCGGTGGCCGCCACATTGGCTGGCAAGCGCAGCCCAGTGGCTGACCGCCTCACCGGCGATGGCCTGGTGCCGCTGCACAGCGCGCTGGGGGAGCACGATGATCCCTTGCGCTGCCTGCACTTTGCGCCGGCGCACCAATTGATTGTCTACCGCACCGGTCATCTGCAACTGCTGGGTGACCCGCAAATCGCGACCCAACTGCAACGCTGGCTGGGTTGAGCTCTTGAAATCTGCCGTGCAGCCCACAACTGGGCGACAGTGTTTGAGCTCCAGCGATTCAGATCGCTGGTTTTTATTGTTTTGACCCTACCTCCATTTCCATGACCAAACAAACTCTTTCCTTCCAAGCCGAAGTGGCGCAACTGCTGCATTTGGTAACCCACTCGCTGTATTCCAACAAAGAAATTTTCCTGCGAGAGCTGATCAGCAACGCGTCAGATGCCTGCGACAAGCTGCGTTTTGAAGCCATCAATGACAGTGGTCTGTACGAAAGCGACGCCGAGCTCAAGGTCAAGGTCACCTTTGACAAGGATGGCAAGACACTCACCATTTCTGATAACGGCATCGGCATGAGCACGCAAGAGGCCATTGACCACCTGGGCACCATTGCCAAAAGCGGTACCAAAGATTTTGTGAGCAAGTTGAGTGGCGACCAAAAAGCCGACTCGCAACTCATCGGTCAATTCGGCGTGGGTTTTTATAGCGGCTTCATCGTGGCCGACAAGATCACCGTGGAATCGCGCCGCGCCGGCATGAAAGCTGAAGAGGGCGTGCGCTGGATCAGCGGTGGTGCCGGCAACTTTGAAGTGGAAGCCATCACCCGGCCCGAGCGCGGCACCAGCGTGATCCTGCACCTCAACGACGATGCGCAGGACTACCTCGCCGCCTGGAAGCTCAAAAGCGTTATCAGCAAGTATTCAGACCACATCAGCTTGCCGATCCTGATGGAAAAAGAGGAATGGAAAGACGGCGAGCTGATTGACCCCAATGACGAAAAAGCCGGGCGCCAACCCGGCGCCATGGTCAAAACCGGCGAATGGGAAACCGTCAACAAGGCCAACGCCATTTGGGCGCGTGCCAAAAAAGATGTGACGCAAGAGCAGTACGACGAGTTCTACAAACAGATCAGCCACGACTTTGAACCGCCACTGGCGCACACCCACAACCGGGTCGAGGGCAGCACCGAATACACCCAGTTGCTCTACATCCCTGGCAAAGCGCCGTTTGACCTGTACAACCGCGAAAAATCTGCTGGCGTCAAGCTGTATGTGAAGCGCGTGTTCATCATGGACGATGCCGAGGCGCTGCTGCCGACTTACCTGCGTTTTGTCAAGGGTGTGGTCGATTCCGCTGACCTGCCGCTCAACGTGAGCCGTGAACTGCTGCAGGAAAGCCGCGACGTGAAAGCCATCCGCGAAGGCTGCACCAAGCGCGTGCTGGGCATGCTCGAAGACCTGGCCAAAAATGACAAGTTGCCAGAAGCCAACCCCGCGGCTGACGGCGTGACCGACGTCCAAACCGCCGAAGAAAAGGCCGAGGCAGAGAAAAACGTCGGTAAATACACCAAGTTCTACAACGAATTTGGCGCAGTGCTGAAAGAAGGCCTGGGCGAAGACTACGCCAACAAGGACCGCATTGCCAAGCTGCTGCGCTTTGCCTCCAGCACCACCGACAGCGTGAATGTGAGCTTTGCCGATTACAAGGCACGCATGAAAGAAGGCCAGCAAGCCATTTACTACATCACCGCCGACACGCTGGCCGCGGCCAAGAACAGCCCGCAGTTGGAAGTCTTCAAAAAGAAGGGCATTGAAGTCTTGCTGATGACCGACCGCGTCGACGAATGGGCGCTGAACTACGTGCACGAATTTGACGGCACGCCGCTGCAAAGCGTGGCCAAAGGCGCTGTCGATCTGGGCAAGCTGCAGGACGACGCCGAAAAGAAAGCCGCCGAAGAGGCCGCAGAAGCGTTCAAGCCGCTGCTGGCCACGCTCAAAGAGGCACTCAAGGACAAGGCTGAAGACGTGCGCGTAACCTCGCGCCTGGTCGACTCGCCTGCTTGCCTGGTGGTGCAAGAGCACGGCATGAGCACCCAGCTGGCGCGCATGCTCAAGCAAGCGGGCCAGACCGCGCCCGAAGTCAAGCCGGTGCTGGAGGTCAACCCGCACCACCCGCTGGTGAAGAAGCTCGACGGCTCGGTCAACTTCTACGATCTGGCGCACATTCTGTTCGACCAGGCGCTGTTGGCTGAAGGCGGCCTGCCCGATGATCCGGCGGCTTACGTCAAGCGCGTCAACGCGTTGCTGGTGTAATATTGCGGTGCCGGGTTTAATATAAAAAATCAGGCGCCAGCCCTTATCAATCAAGCGCAATCAGCTCTCATTTTGAAAGCTGATTGCGCACCCGACCAAAGTAACCGCCCATGAAGAATTTGCACCGTTCAACGCTTGCCGCCCTCTGCTTTTGCCTGGGCAGCGCCTTTGCGGCCGACATCACACTGGACGCTGCGGCCAAGGAGCCCGGCGCCACCGTGACCGCCAGCGGCTTGGTGTACCAGTCGTTGAAAGACGGCACCGGCGACAGCCCCAGGGCCAGCGACCGTGTCAAGGTGAACTACCGCGGCATGTTCCCTGACGGGCGTGAATTTGACAGCTCGTACAAGCGCAATCAGGCCACTGAATTCCCGCTGAATGGCGTCATCCCCTGCTGGACCGAAGGCGTGCAGCGCATGAAGGTGGGTGGCAAGGCCAAACTGACCTGCCCAGCAAAAATCGCCTATGGCGAACGTGGTGCAGGCGGCGTGATCCCGCCCAACGCCACGCTGGTGTTTGAGGTGGAGTTGCTGGGGATCAACGGGAAGTAATTCCGCGTCTTCGCAACAGCCCGGTGCGCGCCTCACACCCCAAAGCCCGGTCGCGTGACCCAATCACCGCACCTGACGGCCATGGCACCGCCTTCAAACTGGCAGCGCCTTCAATTCAGTCACTTCCTCAGCGGTGAGCGGCTCGACGCTGCGTAGCTGCTGTTCCAGCACTGCCAAGGTTGCCTCAGACGCATCACTGCCCTGCGCGTTACGCGCCACGATACGCTGACGCAGTTGCTCCGGTGTCGCCTGCGGCGCGATGATGCCAAAGTTGGCGCCTTGCGCTTGCGCCAGCGCCTGAAAACTGGCACGGTCGGCATGCTTGAGAAAAGTCGCATCGACCAGCACCGACCAGCCCGCTTGCAGCAGTTGGGCGGCGCGCTCGCGCAAGTGGCCGTAGATGCGCGCGTGCGCGTCGGGCGCATACAGGCCGCTGTTGAGACTACTGCCGCTGCGTGCTTGCGCCGACAGCCCTGCCAGCCGCTTGCGTTCAACGTCAGCGCGCAGGCGCAGCGTGTTGTCGCCCGCGTCACTTTGCAGCCAATGATCGGTGACGTAAGTCTTGCCGCTGCCGGAGAGACCATGCGTGATCAGCAATTGCAGCGGGCGCGGCGCGATCAGGCGCTCGGCCAACGCCAACTGGGCCAGTACCAGCGCGCCGTCGTCACCGCTTTGCTGGTAGCGCAGCGCCGCCACCTTGGCGCGCACCATGGCGCGGTAGACCGCATAAAAGCGCAACAGCCCGGCAGCCGGGTAGTCGCCAGTGCGGCTGAGCACGTCATTGACAAACCAGCTCGCCAGGCCGGTGGCGCTATGCGCCAGCAGGTCGGCATAGACAAAGGCCACGTCGCTGAGCACGTCGATCCAGCGCAGGTCGGCGTTGAACTCGATGCAGTCAAACATCCGCACCCGCTGGTCGATCAGCACCAGGTTGGCCAGGTGCAAGTCACCGTGGCATTCACGCACATAACCCGCCTGTTTGCGCCGGGCGATCAGCGGTGCAAGCTGTGCGCCTTGCGCCTCGGTCCACGCTTGCAGGGCGTGCACGCGGGCCTGCCAGCTGGCGTCCGGCAAGGCCGCCAGCAGGTCGGTGAAGTTGTCGCGCGCGGGTGCCAGCACCTTGTCTGGCGACCCCCAGCTTGCGTGCGCAGGCGCAACCGCGGCGCTGGCGTGGAAAGCCGCCAGCGACTGCGCCAGGTCTGACAGGTGGCCGGGCAGCAATTCGCCGCGCGCGCAGAGCCGATCCAACCTGGCAGTGTCGTCAAAGCGGCGCATTCGCACGGCATAGTCGATCAGCGGTCCGTCCGGCTCGAAACGGGGATCATCTTGGGTGTTGTAAATCGCCACCACATCAAGATAAATATCAGCGGCAAAGCGACGGTTCAGACGCAGCTCTTGCTGACAAGCCTGGTGGCGCAAGGCCAGCGTACTGAAGTCCAGAAACGTCATGCGCACCGGCTTTTTGATCTTGTAGACAAAGTCACCGGCCAGCAACACCCACGAGATGTGTGTTTGCACCAGTGTCACGTGCTGCGGCCTGTGTGGGTACCGCGCGGGCTGCAGCAAAGCCTGAATCAGCGAAGGCAAGGTGGCGTCCATAGAAGTGATGATGCCAGAGCTTGCCGAGTGCGTCCATGATCTGCAGCAAGCCTGTCACCGCGTCTTGAAATCGCACGGTCACACCCCAATTTTCTGTATCGGAGGCGCGCAGTCATTGCAGATCGTGCGCCACTTACCCGTATCACTGTTGAAATAGGAGGTTCTTATGAATGCACTGATGACCCGCGGCAGTCTGTTTGATGACTTTTTCCGCGACGTAGCCCCTGGTTTTTACATCAAGCCGCTGCACGGTGACGGCTTGCCCGCAGCGTCACAAATCAGAATTGACGTGAAGGAAAACCCCGATGCCTTTACCGTGCATGCGGAAATTCCGGGCGTACCCAAAGAAAACATCCAGGTCTTGATCGACGGCAACATGGTCACGCTGCGCGCCGAGATCAAGCAGCAAGACAGCAGCAACAAGGACGAGCGCGTGCTGCGCACCGAGCGCTATTACGGTGAGGTGTCGCGCAGCCTGCAACTGGCGCAAGAAATCGACCAGGCGCAGGCCAAGGCCAAGTATGACAATGGCGTGTTGACACTGACCCTGCCAAAAAAATCTGAACTGGCCAACGCGCAGCGACTGGCGATTGAATAAGCAGGTGCTTTTAACCGCGCCTGAGGGCTTCAGGGGGAGATTCTTCTCGCCAAGACGATCAGGTTGTGGTGCCCCTTATCGAACTTCGGCAGCCCGTGGTCTCCCCCTGCCAGCCCACCAGCGACCCCGCAGAATCAGTCGGGTGATGCGCTTTGCGGAGGTCAAGGAGGAGCCTGCGCAGCGGGCGGTGGACACGTAGCTAAGCGCATCGCCCGGCTGATTCGTCACCACCGCCGTGTACGCACCGGCACAGCATCTCCTTGGTCTCTGTCATGATTTTCGAAATCATCACTAGACCACCAGCGGCGCCTCCTGCATGGCCTCGCACTGCTCCTGCAGCATGACCACCTGGCCGTGCCAGTAGTCGCTGGTGCCAAACCACGGAAAGTTGATGGCGAAAATCGGGTCGCGCCAGCGCTGCGCCAGCCAGGCGCTGTAGTGCAGCAGACGCAGCGTGCGCAGCGGCTCGATCAACGCCAGTTCCCGCTGGTCAAACGGTCGGAACTGCTCATAGCCATCCACCAACAGACCCATCTGGCGACTGCGTTGTGCGCGGTCGCCGCTGGTCAGCATCCACAGGTCTTGCACCGCCGGCCCCATGCGGGCGTCGTCCAGATCGACAAAATGCGGCCCTGGCAGACTGTCAGCGGGTGCCTCCAGCGGCGTCGGCGTCGGCGTCATCATCCGTCACAGGTTTTACGGATTTTTGACCTCTAGCCCTTAAACAGGAAGCGTGAGCAGCTATCAAATCAAGTGCGTCCGCCGACGCTTTTTCCCATGCTGACTGCACATCCAGAGGTACCTGGCCATGCGCCAGCAGCCACGCACGCGGCTCGGCGCCAAAGCTCGGCAGGTCCAGCGCTGGGCGCACGCCAAACGGCTGAGCCGCGCCGACGGTATGGATGCGCGCCAGAAAGCGTCCCACCCATTCCAGTACGTCGGCGTCGTCCAATTCGGGGTAGCGCCCACCACGGCTGGGACTGACGCTGAAAGCAAACCCGGCGTGATGATGCAAGGTTTGCCCCTGCATGACCAAGGGGCCAACGACCGGAATTTCTGCCGCCATCAACTCCGCTGCAAACGCGTGTTCTTCCAGAATCTGCGCGTCGCTCCAGCGCCCAGGCCGGTAAAACTTGGCCACCACCAAGTTGCCATCGTCAAGGTGCAGTTGGTATACGCGGTTCTCGTACGAACTCAGCGCCAGCTGGCGGCCGTCGCCAAACAGGCCAATAGCCGCCAGCGCATCCTGCACGACGTCGGGCGTCAGGCTCTGGTAGGGGTGCACCGCCTCAGCTGGGCGCTCAGGCATTGCAGTTGGCCCGGACTTCTTCGAGGGTGGTGAGCCCTTGCAGCACCTTGACGATACCGTCCTGGCGCAAGGTGCGGAAATCACCCGACTTGAACGCCTCGTTGAGAATCAGCTCAGAGCGTGCCGAGGTCTGGATCAAGGAATGCAGCCCCGGCGTGATGTAGAGCAGTTCATGCAAGCCCATGCGCCCGGCAAAACCGGTGCCCTGGCACTGGTCGCAACCGCTCGCGTGGTAGTGCTGGAACAGCTTGTCTTTGCCGTAGGCCGCGCGCCACTGGGCCAGCGTGTCGGCGCGATCAGGTCGATTGACCAGCGGGAACGCGAGCATATAGTCTTCAAGCAGCTCTTCGACAAACTCGGTTGGCGCGTCTTCGGCCACCTTGCAGTGCTTGCACAGCCGCCGCACCAGGCGCTGCGCCAGCACCGCCAGCAGCGAGTCGGCAAAGTTGAACGGGTTCATGCCCATGTCGATCAGGCGGGTGACGGTTTCAGCCGCGCTGTTGGTATGCAAAGTCGACAGCAGCAGATGCCCGGTCAACGACGCCTCAATGGCGATGCGCGCGGTTTCCTGGTCACGTATCTCGCCGACCATGATGATGTCGGGGTCGGCGCGCAGGAATGACCGCAAGGCCTTGGCAAACGTCCAGTCGATCGACGGATTGATTTGCACCTGACGCAAGTCGGGCTGGGTGATCTCGATCGGGTCTTCGGCAGTCCATATCTTGCGCTCGGGCGTGCTCAAAAAACGCAGCACCGAATGCAGCGTGGTGGTCTTGCCCGACCCGGTAGGCCCCACACACAAAACCATGCCGTAGGGCCTGCTGACCGCCTCGCGCAGGTGCGTCAGGTTGGACTCCGAGAGCCCCAGGTTTTCCAGCACGATCGGCTTGGCTGAGGACAACAGCCGCATCACCACGTCTTCGAGACCGTTGAACGTCGGGATGGTGGCAATGCGCAGCTCGACGCGGTGCTTGGGCGAGAACTTGTGAAAGTCAATCTTGCCGTCCTGCGGCTTGCGCCGCTCCGAAATATCCAGGTCAGCCATGATCTTCAAACGCGCCACCAGCGCCGCGCGGTAAGTGTGCGGCAGCTCCAGATAGGGCGACAACAAGCCGTCACGGCGGAAGCGGATACGCACCTTGGCACGGCGAGGCAGGCATTCAATGTGAATGTCCGACGCGCCCCGCGCATGCGCTTCGATGATCATGGTGTTGACCAGCCGCACCAGCGTGTTGTCGGATTGCTCAACCTGCGGCTCGTCGTCTTCGTCGCGCTCTTGACCATGCTGGCGATGGTCCTGCAACTCCATTGTCTCGAGCAGCTGGCTGCCGGTTGCCTCGGTTGTCAGGTCGTCAGAAAAATCGATCAGGTTGCTGTTATCGGCCCAATTGTTGGCACCGATTTTCTGGTAGGCGCTGTTGGTGGCCGACATGATCTGCAACGAGTCGCCCAGCACCGCCACCACCCGTACCTGCGCTGCAAATTCAAGCTCTTCAATCATGCCGTGCAGCGTCGGATCGGCCGCGGCAACCACCAGCATATTGGGGCGCAAGATCAGCGGCAGCACCATCAGGCGCTGCGCCACCACCATGGACACCTTGCGCAGCGCGTCGGCTTCAATCGGGAACTGGGCGACGTTGACCATCGGGTAGCCCATCTTGCGCGCCAGCGCGGTGTTGAGCTTCTTGCGCGTCAAGAACCCCAGGTTCACCAGCAGTTGACCCAGCGGCGTGGGGTCGTTTGCCTGGCGAAAAGCCAGCGCCTGGTGCAGTTGGATCTCGGTGATGTAGCCCAGCCGGATCAATGCCTCGCCCAGCCGGATGATGGGCATCTTGGACTGTTTGTCCAGCGCCAGCAGCAACTGGTCTGGCGTGACGATCTGCGGCTCTTTCAGGGTGCCCACGGGCAAGGTGATCGGTTTGATCTCGGCACTGAGCACCTGCTGTTCAAAATCTTCTGGTCGCAACCCCTCAAAGCGCGATGCCGAATACGCCTCGGCGGGCACAAAAACCCGCTCAACCGTTCCCTGGTTGGTCAACGGCGTAAACAGAAAAAGGCCAAACGCCGTCTCTACATAACCCACCGTGCGCCCCGACAGCGTCTCGCCGCTCTTGAGCTGGATTTGGTACTCGGTGTAATAACGCTCGCCAATGACGTCTGAAAACGGTTCGCCATCGGGCCCGTTTTTGGGCTTGAGGGCCTGCTTCAGCGTGAGTTTGCGAAACTGCGAAAACGCCAGGGGAAACGGCGTTTTTGTCAGCACAATCTGGATCAACAGCGTCTTTTGCTGATCGGCAATACCAAACAGGAAACAGCGCCGGATGGCGCCTTTGAGCCCTTCAATCTCACACGCCTGGACTTGCGCCCCGACAGGTTCATCACCATAGATGTGAAACGGCGGCCTGGGCCACGGAAAAAGGCTTTTGGGCCAATCCATCGTGACCTGGGCCGCTTCGTCAAGCGACGTCAGATCGTTTACAGGTGGTACTGCTGGCAATGGTGTGTCTGAATTCAACATACTGGCGTGCCCTTTTATGAGGCTCATTTTGCTCTCTTTTTCAGTCGATTCAGCCAGCCAGAGCGTGCCACTGACAAAAAGCTGGCAGCTGAGGTTGGGCCTCTAAACAGCAGCTGCGGTTTGCGCTAACCTGCGCAGCTTGACAGCAGGTCATCAGCTCGATGCCTGTGCCTTGAGGACTCTCATGTTTGACTACATCATCATTGGCGGCGGCTCAGCTGGTTGTGTGCTGGCGGCGCGGCTGACCGAAGACCCCAACGTCACCGTCGCCTTGCTCGAAGCCGGGCCGGTGGACAACAGCGTGCTGATCCACTGCCCTGCCGGTCTGGCGGGTATGGCCAAGTTTGGCCTGTATGGCTGGGCCATCAACACCGTGCCGCAGGTTGGCCTCAATGGCCGCTGCGGCTACCAGCCACGCGGCAAGGTGCTGGGCGGCTCCAGCTCGCTCAACGCCATGATCTACATCCGCGGCCAGCAAGCCGACTACGACCACTGGGCTGCCCTCGGCAACCCGGGCTGGGGCTGGGACGATGTGTTGCCTTACTTCAAGAAAGCCGAACACAACGAACGCGGTGCCGACGCGCTGCACGGCACTGGCGGACCACTGAATGTGATGGACCTGCGCAGCCCCAACCGCTTTGGCAAACTGTTCGTTGAAGCTGGTGTGCAAGCCGGCTACCCGGTCAACCCTGATTTCAACGGCCCGCAGCAAGAAGGCGTGGGGCCGTACCAGGTGACGCACAAGAATGGCGAGCGCTGCAGCACCGCCAAGGCTTACCTGACCCCCAATCTGCAACGCCCCAACCTGCAGGTGTTTACCGGTGCCCATACCACGCGCATCCTGTTGGAAAAAAAACGTGCAGTCGGTGTTGAGTTTGTGCACGACGGGCATCTGAAACAGCTCAAATGCCAGCGCGAGGTGCTGCTGAGCGCGGGCGCGCTGCAGTCGCCGCAAATTTTGATGCTCTCGGGCATTGGCGACCACCAGCATCTGGTGGACAACGGCATCGCCACCCAGCATCACCTGCCCGGCGTCGGCCAGCACCTGCACGACCACCCCGACGTGGTGCAGGTGGTCGATGCACCGAAGTTGACCGACCTGTTTGGCCTGTCGATCAAGGGCGGCATCAACACCCTCAAGGGCATCCTGGAATGGCGCAGTCAGCGCAGCGGCATGCTGACCACCAACTTTGCTGAAGCTGGCGGCTTCATCAAGAGCCAGCCCAGCGAGACCTCGCCTGACCTGCAGTTGCACTTTGTCATCGGTAAACTCGTCAACCACGGCCGCACCACCGTCTGGGGCCACGGCTATTCGTGCCACATGTGCGTGCTGCGTCCCTTGAGCCGCGGCAGCATCAGGCTGGCGGGCAAGGACCCGATGGCTAACCCGCAGGTAGACCCCAACTTCTTTGCCGTGCGCGACGACATGGACCGCCTGATCCGTGGCTTCAAACTGGCGCGCCATATCCTGGCGCAGCCCGCCCTGGCGCGGTTTGGCGGGCGCGAACTGGCGGCCACTGCCGGGGCGCAAACGGACGACCAGATCGAACAGGTGATCCGCAACTATGGCGACACCATCTACCACCCGGTTGGCAGCTGCCGCATGGGCAACGGCGATCTCGACGTGGTCGACACGCAATTGCGCGTGCACGGGCTGCAGGGCCTGCGCGTGGTCGACGCGTCGATCATGCCGCAGGTGGTCAGTGGCAACACCAACGCGCCGGTGGTCATGATTGCCGAAAAAGCGGCCGACCTGATCAAGGCAGTTGATTAACGCCGGGTGCGACCCCAGCGGAAGTCTTGGCCAAGGTGCACACCCAACCCAAATAACCCAACGAACGCCTGCGGCATGGGGCTCGTAAGGGCTTGTTCATGAATAAGCTGTGCATTTGGTCGTCGGATTTGGGATGCAATGCAAAGCGCAAAGCGTGCCGTGCAGCTCTGCTGCACAAGCGATTTGCAACGAGGCAATGCGCTCAAAGATGGCCAGGCAAAGGTACAAGTTATTGCTTTGCGAGCCCTTAGCCGCCAAAGCGCTTGCGGGTAAGCGCCAGTGCCAGCCAGAAGCCGCCCACGGCGTAGGCCGCCAGCACCGCCAGCGGCCGCAACCAGTCGCCTGGCCACTGGTCCATGAACAAGGGCCGCACCAGCGCCACCGCATTGGTCAGCGGCAACCCGTTGGAAATGACTCGCACCACTTCGGGCAACTGTTCCAGCGGAAAGAAAATGCCGCTCAAGAACATCATCGGCGTCAAAAACAGCGTGAAGTAATAGGTGAAAAAGTCATAGCCCTTGGCCAGGGCGTTGAAAATCAGCGCCACGCAGCTGAAGGTGATGCCCACGCCCAGCAGCACCGGCCAGGCTACCAGCAGTTTGGGGCTGTGGCTGATGCCCAGGGCCAGCATCACGCCCAGAATGGCGGTCACGGTAAAGAGCGACTTGAACGCCGCCCAGAGCATTTCGGCCAGCACAATGTTGTCCAGATTGACCGGCGCGTTCATGATGCCGTCCCAGGTTTTTTGCACGTGCATCCTTGAAAACGCTGAATACAGTGCTTCAAAACTTGCAGCATTCATGGCGCTCATGCAAATGCTGCCGCTGGCCAGAAACAGAATGTAAGGCACCTGCACGCCGTCGACGCTGATTTGTCCCACAAGGGCACCCATCCCGTAGCCAAACGCCACCAGCCACATCAGCGGCTCGGCGATGTTGCCGACCAGGCTGGGAATGGCCAGCTTTTTCCAGACCAGCCAGTTGCGCAGAAACACCGGCCACCAGCGCCCGGAGATTTCTGGCGCACGCCAGATTGATAAGCTATTTTGGCCTCTAGCCCTTACAGATAAAGCGTGAGCAGCTTCGTTATTCATAGTATTTAGGCATCTTCACGGATTTGGCGACCAGTGAGTTTGAGGAACAAATCCTCCAGATTGGCCGGTCGGTGCAGCGTGCGCAACTGCGGGTGTGCAGCCAGCGCGGACATCAAGGGCTTGGCGTCCAGGGTGTAGAAAAACACGGTTTCACCGCTGACTTCTACCCGAGCTGCAAAGGCTTTCAATGGCGAGTCGACCAGCGCCAGCGCGCCACTGCCATAGACCTCGATCACGTCGGGCTCCAGGTACTGCGCAATCAGGTCGCGCGGTGCACCTTCGGCGATCTTCTTGCCATGGTCGACGACGATCAGGCGGTGGCACAGGCGCTCGGCCTCGTCCATGAAGTGCGTAGTAAGCAAAATCGACTTACCCTGCTGCAACAGCCGTTGTAGCCGCTCCCACATCAGGTGGCGCGCCTGCGGGTCGAGCCCGGTGGTGGGCTCGTCGAGCAACAACAGGCGCGGGTTGTTGACCAGCGCGCGCGCCAGGCTCAGGCGGCGCTTCATGCCGCCCGACAACTCACCCGGCTTGGCGTTGGCCTTGACGGTGAGGCTGGCAAACTCCAGCAGGCTGGGAATGCGCTCGCGGATCTGTGCGTCTTTCATGCCAAAGTAGCGGCCGTAAACCAGCAGGTTCTCAGCACAAGAAAAGTCAGGGTCGAGCGTATCCATCTGGCTGACCACGCCCAGCTGCGTCTTGATCGCCAGCGCATCCTGCGGCATTTGCAGCCCGAAAGCGGTGACGCTGCCGGCGTCGGGCACGGTCAGCCCCAGGCACATGCGGATGGTGGTGGTTTTACCCGCCCCATTGGGGCCGATCACGCCCAGGCATTCGCCCGGCGCTATGTCAAAGCAGAGGTCATTGACCACGGTGGCATCACCGTAGTGCTTGAAAAGATGTTGTACCGAGAGGATCGACGCAGTCATGCACAGAATTGTCGCCGAGACTTGCCTGACAATCACCGCATGACGTTCAAACGAAGCTACTTTTTCTGGTTCGCAGCAGCCTTGGTCGTTGCCTTGTCCTTGATGGTCTGGCTGCGGCGCGGGCTGGCGGTTGACATGACGCAGGTCACCCAGGGGCCGATGGTGCAGTCGGTGGTAACCAACGGCCGCATTGGCAGCGTGGCGCGCACCGAGGTGATGAGCCAGAGCACCGCCCGCATCGAGCACGTGCTGGTGCGCGAGGGCGACACGGTGCAAGCCAGTCAAGTGCTGGCGCAACTGCATGACGACGAAGCCAGTGCCAACCTGCAAGCAGCCCGGGCGGCGGTCGCTGAGGCCCAGGCCCGCCTGCGCCAGCTCGCCTCGGTGCAATTACCGGTGGCTGAGCAGCAACTGGCGCAGGCACGCGCAGCCGCGGTGCTAGCCGAGCAGGAACTGGCCCGTACGCAGGAATTACTCAAACAGGGCTTTGTTTCACCAGCGCGCCTGGATGAGGCCCAGCGCCAGGCGCAATCCGCGCGTGCTGCTGAGCTGGCCGCCAGCGCCCAAACGCAAGGCAGCCAAGCTGGGGGTGCTGAGGTCGCCGCCGCCCAAGCCAGGCTGGCGCAAGCGCTGGCCAACGCCACAGCAGCCGCGACCCGGCTTGACAACTTGAGCCTGCGCGCACCGGCGGCAGCAACCGTCATCCAACGCGCGGTCGACCCCGGCGACACGGCACAACCGGGCAAGGTTTTGCTGACGCTGGTCAGCGGCACCGAAACCCGCATCGAGACCAGCGTCGACGAAAAAAATCTCCAGTTCATCCGCCTGGGCCAACGCGCGCGCGCCAGCGCCGACGCCTACCCGGATCAGCCCTTTGACGCCACGCTGACAACCATCGCCCCGGCGGTAGATGCGCTGCGCGGTACGGTGGACTTGAAGCTGCGCGTGGACCCCGCGCCTGTGTTTTTACGACCAGACATGACCGTCAGCGTTGAAATCATCACCGCCCAGGTGGCCAACGCGCTGATGCTCGGCAGCGATGCGCTGCGCCGTGACGCCAACGGGCAAACTTATGTATTGGTCGCGCGCGACGGTCGAGCGCAGCGTGCCAACGTGAAGCTGGGCCTGCAAGGCGTGGGCACAACGCAAATCGTCAGTGGCGTGGCGGCAGGTGAGCAAGTGATTTTGCCAACAACCAGCGCGGCCGAAGGCGAGCGTGTGCGCGCAAAACATGCCGACCAGCCCCGGGGTAACGCGCCCATGGTTCCGGGTCTGACCCAATAGACGACATGCCGCGCCTGCCTTTTGCCCTGATGGTGAGCCTGCGCTACCTGCGCGAGGGCCGTATGCAAACGCTGCTGATCCTGGCCGGGGTCACTGGCGGCGTGGCGGTGATTATTTTTCTGACCACGCTGATCAGCCAGCTGCAAGCGTCGATCATCGACAAGACGCTGGGCAGTCAGGCGCACATCGTGCTCAAAGCGCCCAAGGCGGCCAACCGCACCACCCTGCCACCGAGCCAGACGGCAGCCATCGTCCAGCCGCGCGCGCAGGTATTGCGCGCTATTGATCAGTGGGCAGCGGTGGCGCAACTGGCACGGCAAACAGCCGGTGTGCTGGCCGCCTCGCCCATGCTCTCAGGAGCTGGCTTTGCGGTGCGTGGCGACGCCAGCCTGCCAGTGGCAATGATGGGGGTTGAGCCGCAGGCTTACCAGCGCATTGTGCAGATGGACAAGTACCTCAAAGCCGGGCGCTTTGACCCCACCGGCACCAACGCGGTGATTGGCACCGAACTGGCCAAGGACCTGGGCGTGACGGTGGGCGATAAGATTCGCCTGGTCACCATGGAGGGCCGCAGCGATACCTTTACCGTCGCCGGTGTTTTTGACATTGGCAACCGCGACCTGAACCGGCGCTGGGTGTTCACCAGCATCAGCGTGGCGCAAACGCTGCTGGACTTGCCTGGTGGCGTGACCCAGATTGACTTGCGGGTGACCAACCTGTTCGAGGCACAAGGCATCGCCCAAACGCTGCAACGGCGCACCGGCCTGAATGTGGAAAGCTGGATGCAGACCAACGCGCAACTGCTGTCGGCGCTGAACAGCCAGAGCATGTCCAACAACCTGATCCGCAGCTTTGTCACGCTGATCGTGGCCGTGGGCATTGCCAGCGTGCTGGTGGTGTCAGTGGTGCAAAAGCAGAAGGAAATCGGCATCTTGCGGGCCATGGGAGCCAGCCCGCGGCGCATCATGGCTGTTTTTTTGCTGCAAGGCGGTTTTTACGGTTTGGTCGGCTCGGCGCTGGGCGCGGCCCTGTCGCTGGGGTTGTTGCAGTTTTTCTCGAAGATCACCCGCAACGCCGACGGCAGCGTGCTGGTCAGCCCGGACCTGGACACCTCGGTGGTCATCGGCGCGTGTGTGCTGGCGTTGGTGGTGGGCCTGTTGGCCGCCGCCCTGCCCGCGCGCCGCGCGGCCCGGCTCGACCCGGTGCAGGCGATTCGCGTGTAAGGCACTGCGCCATGGCCAATATCGTTGAACTGCATCAAATTCGTAAAAGCTACGGCGAAGGCACGCCGGTGGCCACCGAGGTGCTGCACGGTCTGGACCTGGCCATTGCCGAGGGTGAATTTGCCGCGCTGACCGGGCCGTCGGGGTCGGGCAAGAGCACGCTGCTGAACATCATCGGCTTGCTTGAGCGCGCCAGCAGCGGCGAACTGCGCATTGACGGGCAGGACACAGCGCAACTAAACGATGCCGCGCTGACCGCGTTGCGCGGACGCACCATTGGTTTTATCTTCCAGTTTCACCACCTGCTGCCGGCCTTTACCGCGCTGGAAAACGTGATGATGCCCGCCATCATCGACAGCGGCTGGGCCACAGCCAAAGCGCAAGACCAGGCGCTGCGCCTGTTGGACCAGGTGGGTTTGAAGGATGCCTTGCACAAGCGCCCTGCACAGCTCTCGGGCGGCATGCAGCAACGCGTGGCGATTGCCCGGGCGCTGTCTTTGTCGCCGCGCCTGATCCTGGCTGACGAGCCCACCGGCAACCTCGACACGCACAGCGCCAACGACATCTTCGAGCTGCTGGAAAGCGTCAACCATACGCAGCAATCAGCCTGCCTGATCGTCACCCACGACCCAAGGCTGGCGGCGCGCTGCCAGCGGCAGATTCAGATTGTGGATGGGCAACTGTTGCCCTGATTTGGTTTTCTCGCTGCTGACAAGGACTTGCGTTGAACCCGGCGCGGCGACTGGGTGATGCGCATGCGGTTTTGGGGTGTGAACACGCGCGATACCGAAGATACGGTGCGCAAGCGCGTTTGGGCGCGCACCTCGCACCCCAAAGCCCGGTCGCATCACCCAATCACCCCGCCTGAACGCTTCAAGGGGGAATTCCGCACGCCAAGCCAATCACTTTGTGTCGCACCACAGTGGAACTCGGCTGTCCATGGATCCCCTATACCTGCCGACCCACGACAGCTGTAAATCAGTCGGGCGATGCGCTTTGCGGAGGTCAAGGAGGAGACCGCGTAGCGGTCGGGGGACACGCAGCAAAGCGCATCGCCCGGCTGATTCATCAACAACCTTGATGACATTCGTCCCCCGTGCCACCACCTGAATCCATTTTCAAGACAAATTCCCAAAAGACAGTTTCATTAAAATCATCCCCACCCCATTCTTCTGACCAACTTGGCGCAACCCTCGCGCACATCACCATGACCACCATCGGCACACCCCTCTCCTCCCACGCCACCAAAGTCATGCTGCTCGGCAGCGGCGAACTTGGCAAAGAAGTCCTGATCGCCCTGCAACGCTTAGGCGTGGAGACCATTGCCGTGGACCGCTACAACCACGCGCCCGGCCAACAAGTGGCGCACCATGCGCGCACCATCACCATGAGCG
>PFKL01000164.1 GCA_002784245.1 Comamonadaceae bacterium CG_4_10_14_3_um_filter_60_75 | reverse complement strand
GCGTGAGCAGACGCTGGCGCGGCGTTGGCGCATTTTTGTGCGCCTGTCCTGGCTGGTGGTGATTGCAGCGCTGGTCTGGTTTGGTTTCTCGGAGGCCAGCGTCAACAAAAGCGTCAGCACGCCCCATACTGCCTTGGTCGAAATCAAGGGAGAGATTGCGTCGGGCAACGAAGCTAGCGCCGAGCTGATTTTGTCGTCGGTGCGGGCTGCTTTTGAAGACGCAGGCGCGCAGGCGGTGGTGTTGCTGATCAATTCACCCGGTGGCAGTCCGGTGCAGGCGGGCATCATCAACGACGAGATCGTTCGCCTCAAAACCTTGCACAAGAAACCGGTGTACGCTGTGGTGGAAGAGTCCTGCGCGTCGGCAGCGTATTACATTGCCGTCTCCGCCGACAAGATTTTTGTCGACAAGGCCAGCATTGTCGGCAGCATTGGTGTGCTGATGGACGGTTTTGGCTTTACCGGGCTGATGGAAAAGCTCGGCGTCGAGCGACGTTTGATGACCGCAGGTGAAAACAAGGGGTTTCTGGATCCGTTCAGCCCGCAGACCGAAGCGCAGCGCGGCTACGCACAAACGATGCTCGACCAGATTCATCGCCAGTTCATCGACGTGGTCAAAGCCGGTCGGGGGCAGCGCTTGAAGGAAACACCAGAGATGTTCAGCGGCCTGTTCTGGAGCGGGCAACAAGCCATCGAGCTGGGACTGGCCGACCAGTTGGGCAGCGTCGATTTTGTTGCGCGCGAGGTTGTGAAAGCCGAAGAGGTTGTCGACTACACGCGCCGCGATAACGTCGCCGAGCGCCTGGTCAAGCGCTTTGGCGCGGCGATGGGGTCTGCAGCAGTTGCGTCAATGCGCGCGTCGACCGTCTGGCGCTGAGCTGGTGCCTGCGCTCTATCGCCCGATGACAAACACGCTCGGTGTCGCGTTATCGACTGGGCCGGGCTTGTGACGCCAGTTTTTTGCTGTGTCGCTGGCGATCCGGGCGCGTGCCAGTGTCAGGCCGCTGGCGATGGCCAGGCGGGTATTGGGCTGCAGGGTTTGGATCAGCGATTGCCACATGACCTGGTTGCGGTACGGCGTTTCAATGAACAACTGGGTTTGACTGCTGCGCAGCGCCTGGGATTCCAGTTCCTTGATGCGGCTGACGCGGTCGCTGGTTTCTTGTGGCAGGTAACCGACGAAGGCAAAGTTTTGCCCGTTCAAGCCGCTGGCAGCCAGCGCCAGGAGCAACGACACCGGCCCCACCAGCGGCACCACCGGCACCCCCAGGTCATGCGCGGCGCGTACGACTGACGAGCCCGGGTCGGCCACCGCGGGCATGCCCGCTTCGCTGAGCAATCCCATGTTGTGACCATCCAGCGCCGGTTGCAGCAAGGGCCGTGCGTCAAACGTGCCGTTGTGGTCGCCTTTTTTGTGCACTTCACGTGGCAGTTCGACCAACGACAGGGTTTGCAAACTCTGGCACAGCGGGGCAATGGCATTGATACGTTTGAGGTAGGCACGCGCTGATTTGGCGTTTTCGCAGACCCAGTAACTGATCTCGGCTGCAGTTTGCAGCGTGCCAAGCGGCAGGCTTTGGTGCAAGTCGTTGGCTTCGTCACAGCCAAAATCCAGTGGTGCGGGCACCAAAAAGAGGGTGCCGGTGGTGCGGGTGGCGGGTGCGCTCATGCTGGCAACACCTGGGCGCCTGCTGCCCGCAACAGGCGGCAGGTGCGCATCAGTGGCAGGCCAATCAGCGCCGTCGGGTCGTCGTTGTCAATGCGCTCCAGCAGCGCGATGCCCAGACCCTCGCTTTTGGCACTGCCGGCGCAGTCGTAGGGTTGTTCAAGGCGCAAGTAAGTTTCGATTTCTTTGTCAGTGACTTGACGAAATAACACCTTGACGACCGCCAGGTCGGTTTTTGCAAAACCGGTTGCGATGCACACCACCGCGACTGCCGTCTGGAACAACACGGTCTGACCGCGCATGGCCTGCAACTGCTGTACCGCCCGATCATGCGTGTGTGGCTTGCCCAATGCAAGACCGTTCAGGTCAGCAACCTGGTCAGAGCCGATCACCACCGCGTCAGGATGCTGCAGCGCAACCGACTGCGCCTTGGCCAGCGCCAGGCGGCAGGCCAGGTTGGCAGTATTTTCAGTGGCAAGAGGAGCTTCGTCGACGTTGGAGGCAACCACTCCAAAAGGCAAGCGCAAGCGCTCAAGCAGTTGGCGGCGATACGCGGAGGTGGAGGCCAGAATGAGCTGGCGTTGGGGTGAGGTGGTCATGACAGGATTCTCTTACACTGCTGCCATGTTGCAACATAGCCACCCCCCAATACTCGATGTCGCGCATGCAGCGCTTGCTGGCACTGCTTTAAAAGGTGTCGATAAGCTCTCAAGTTTTGAACGTCTGAAGGTTGAAAGTCAGGGTGACACTGCTGGGAAAACCGTGTACTGGTCGGCCAGCTTTGCGCTGCGAGTGGATCAGGCGGGTAGGCAGAGCGTCTGGCTGGATTTGGCGGTCGATGTCAGCTTGGAACAAATCTGTCAGCGTTGCCTGCAGCCGGTGACAGTAGCCGTTCACGCTGAGTCGGCATTTCGCTTTGTAGCAAGCGAAGCTGTGGCCGAGCAGGAAGATGACGATTGCGAAGAAGACCTGCTGGTGACCAGCAGGACCTTTGACCTGGCTGCCCTGATCGAAGACGAGGTGTTGCTGGAATTGCCATTGGTGCCGCGGCACGAGGTTTGCCCGGTGCCGGTCAAGACAACGATTGCTGACCCGGAGTTTGACCAGGCCGATGGCAAACCCAACCCGTTTGCTGCGCTGGCGGCACTCAAAGGCAGGTAGGCTGGCCTGGCGACCGGGTTTGCCTTGCTCCCTATGACCTTCAGCACTGACACTGTTTAAATCGCACCCTGCCCAAAGAGACGACACGCGGTTCGGTTATACTCTATAGCTTTTGCCCACACCCGGTGTGTGCATCCCCACAACCCTCGCTGCCTGATTTTGGGCAGTCTACTTGCGCTAGGAGCGGATCATGGCCGTCCAACAAAACAAAAAGTCACCTTCAAAACGCGGTATGCACCGCTCGCACAATGCCTTGGTTGTGCCTGGTATTGCGGTCGAATCGACCACTGGTGAAACGCACCTGCGTCACCACATCAGTCCGACCGGGTTTTACCGTGGTCGCAAGGTCCTCAAGACCAAGTCTGAAGCCTAAAACCGCAAAAAGTCCTTTGGCCCGAGGCTACCTGCGTGTGTAGCCTCGGGCCTTCGCTTTTGCGGGCTAGACTGTTTTGTTCCAAGAAAAATGTCGTTGTAGTCCATTCATGATCACTATTGCCGTTGATTGCATGGGGGGGGACCATGGCCCGCGTGTCACTTTGCCTGCTTGCGCCCATTTTTTGGAGCAACATGCCGATGTGCGCCTGATCGTGGTCGGTTTGCCCGACAGCATGGCCGGATTTAAACACGCCAGGGCAACGGTAGTGTTGGCCAGCGAGGTGGTCACCATGGATGACCCGCTGGAAGCGGCCTTGCGTCGAAAGAAAGACTCTTCAATGCGCGTTGCGATTGCCCAGATCAAGGACGGAAAAGCGCAAGCCGTGGTATCTGCTGGTAACACAGCTGCTTTGATGGCTATCTCTCGTTATCTTTTAAAAACATTGGATGGTATCGATCGTCCGGCCATTGCCGCCCAAATTCCAAACGCCAAAGGGCATGGCACGACTGTGCTGGATATGGGAGCCAATGTGGATTGCTCGGCAGAGCATCTGTTACAGTTTGCGGTGATGGGTTCTGCGCTGGTGTCGGTACTCAGCGGCGAACAAAATCCAACTGTTGGGCTTTTGAATATCGGCGAAGAGGCGATAAAAGGCAACGAAGTTATCAAAAAAGCCGGTGAACTGTTGCGTACTGCGTCTAAAGCCGGTGATTTGAATTTTTACGGCAATGTCGAGGGCAATGATATTTTCAAAGGTACCACCGATATTGTTGTCTGTGACGGGTTTGTCGGCAATGTGGCGCTGAAAGCCAGTGAAGGCTTGGCCAAAATGATTGTCGATTTCCTGAAAAAAGAGTTTTCCAACAACATCTTGACAAAATTGTCGGCTATTGTTGCTTATCCGGTAATATCTGCGCTTAAAAAGCGGATGGATCATCGCCGCTACAACGGTGGCGCATTGCTTGGGCTGCGCGGGCTGGTGTTCAAGAGCCACGGCTCGGCCGACGAGCTGGCTTTTGGCTACGCTTTAAGCCGGGCGTATGATGCCGCCCGAAACAATTTATTGGAGCGGGTTCAAGCGCGGATTGCCCATGCAGCACCCCTCTTGACGCCGGTTGCGACCGCGTTACCCAATGAAGCTGCTCTACAAGGCTAATTTATGACCCTTTACTCACGTATTACCGGCACTGGCAGTTATCTGCCACCGCAACGCCTGACCAATGCCGACATGGTTGCCCGACTGGCGGCGCAGGGCGTTGAGTCGAGCGACGACTGGATTGTCGAGCGCACCGGCATCCGGGCGCGCCATTTTGTGAGCGAAGGAGAGACGACCAGCGACCTCGCATTACGCGCCTGCCAGCAGGCGCTGGAAGCCGCCGGTGTCCCGGCCAGTGACATTGATTTGCTGATCGTGGGCACCTCGACGCCAGATATGGTGTTTCCATCGACGGCCTGCATTCTGCAGGGCAGGTTGGGCTCCAAGGGCGGCGCAGCTTTTGACGTGCAGGCGGTGTGTTGTGGTTTTATCTACGCACTCACGCTGGCGGACTCCTTGATCAAGACGGGCTCGGCCAAAAAAGCCCTGGTGGTGGGAGCCGAGGTGTTTTCACGGATACTGGATTTCAAGGATCGCACCACTTGTGTGCTTTTTGGCGATGGCGCTGGCGCTGTGGTGCTGGAGGCTTCCAGCGAGCCGGGCATTCTGGCGACCGACATGCACGCCGATGGCAAGCACACCGACATGTTGTGTGTGCCAGGGCACGTCTGCGGTGGCGAAATCCTGGGCGTGCCGCTGCTGCGCATGGATGGGCAAGCCGTATTCAAGCTCGCCGTGGGTGTGTTGGACGAAACCGCGCGTGCCGTGCTGGCGAAGGCGGGTAAGACCGAGGCTGACATTGACTGGCTGGTGCCACACCAGGCCAATATCCGTATCATGCAAAGTACCGCGCGCAAGCTCAAATTGCCGATGGACAAAGTGGTGGTGACCGTTGATCAGCATGGCAACACCTCGGCTGCGTCGATTCCACTGGCGCTCGACACCGCCGTGCGTCAAGGCCAAGTCAAGCGTGGGCAAATTCTGTTGCTTGAAGGCGTAGGTGGCGGTTTTACCTGGGGTTCTGTACTTCTTAAAATATAGCTACTGACGATTATTCCATAAGGGCTGGAGTTCTTTTTTGTTGTCAAAATATTTACTTTCAAGCGGACACATGAAACCTTTTGCTTTTGTTTTTCCAGGGCAAGGCTCGCAGTCTGTGGGCATGCTTGATGGGTGGGGCGAGCACCCACAGGTGCGTCTGGCAGTGCAGGAAGCGTCCGATGCGATGGGTGAAGATTTGGGGCGACTCATTAAAGAGGGGTCCAAAGAAGCGCTGGCGTTGACGACCAACACACAGCCGGTGATGCTGTTGGCCGGCGTTGCGGCCTACCGCGTCTGGATGGCCGAAGTGGGTGTGGCGCCGCAGGCTGTGGCGGGTCACTCACTGGGTGAATATTCGGCGCTGGTTGCTGCTGGCGTTTTGTCGCTGGCGCAGGCGGCGCCGCTGGTGCGTTTCCGGGCGCAGGCGATGCAAGACGCGGTGCCGGTCGGACAAGGCGCGATGGCCGCCATTTTGGGTATGGAAGCCGCCAAGGTCACCGAGATTTGCCACCAGGTCACTGGCACGTTTGGTCAGAATTCGCCTGAAGTCGTCGAGGCAGTCAATTTCAATGACCCGGGTCAAACCGTCATTGCCGGCTCCAAAGCGGCCGTCGAGCAAGCCTGTATCACGCTCAAAGCCCAGGGTGCCAAGCGCGCTTTGCCACTGCCGGTATCGGCGCCGTTTCACTCCTGCTTGATGAAGCCCGCGGCCGAGGCTTTGCGGCAAAAACTCGTTGACACGGTGTTTGCTGCGCCACGGATCGCTGTAGTCAACAATGTTGACGTGACCGTTGAGAATGACCCTGAACGCATTCGCGACGCTTTGTACCGTCAGGCGTTTGGCCCGG
The DNA here is from genome assembly GCA_002784245.1 of Comamonadaceae bacterium CG_4_10_14_3_um_filter_60_75. Lineage (GTDB taxonomy): Bacteria > Pseudomonadota > Gammaproteobacteria > Burkholderiales > Burkholderiaceae_C > Rhodoferax. Next base: position 18,510 of record PFKL01000164.1, on the reverse strand, counting down.
TGCGCTGGGTCGAGTGTGTGCAGGCGCTGCAGGCGCGCGGCCTGTCGACTCTGGTGGAATGCGGTCCTGGTAAAGTGCTCGCTGGCATGACCCGGAGGATTGCACCAGACATGCAAGGCATCTCCTTGTTTGATATCGCCAGTTTGGCGGAAGTGAAGTCCGTGCTGGAGACGCAAGCATGAGCAGTATTGAATTTGCGGGGCAGGTGGCGTTGGTCACCGGGGCCTCTCGCGGTATCGGCGCGGCCATCGCGCTGGCGTTGGCGCAGCGTGGCCTCAAAGTGATCGGTACCGCCACTACTGACGACGGTGCGTCCAACATCAGCCAAGCGCTGGCTGCTTTTCCGGGCTGCGCTGGCAAAAACCTCAACGTCAACGATGCCGCTGGCGTCGACGCGCTGATCGACGCCATCACCAAAGAGCATGGTCGTTTGCATGTGTTGGTCAACAACGCCGGTATCACCCGTGACAACCTGGCCATGCGCATGAAAGACGATGAGTGGGACGCGGTGCTTGACACCAATCTCAAAGCCGTTTTTCGCATGAGCCGCTCGGTCATGCGCACCATGATGAAGCAGCGCTATGGCCGCATCATCAGCATCACGTCGGTGGTGGGTGCTTCGGGCAACCCGGGCCAAGCCAATTACGCCGCCGCCAAAGCCGGCGTGGCTGGTATGACGCGTGCGTTGGCGCGGGAACTGGGTTCGCGCAATATCACCGTCAATTGTGTCGCCCCGGGCTTTATTGAGACCGACATGACAGCGGGCTTGGCCGATGAACAGCAAAAGGCCCTGTTGAGCCAGATCCCGCTCGGGCATCTGGGCAAGCCAGCCGATATTGCCCACGCGGTGGCCTATCTCGCGTCGCCACAGGCCGCCTATGTGACGGGTCAGGAACTGCACGTCAACGGCGGTATGTTCATGGCCTGATTGGTGGTTAAATAGCAGCAAAATAAAGCCGCGGTGTCCGGTCGGCGGTCGGGTTAGAGAGAGCTTTTCAAGCCCGGCTAAAATCTCGGATCTTTTTACAACCCTTTGAGGGAACTCATGAGCGATATTGAAGCACGCGTTAAGAAAATCATTGCCGAACAACTCGGTGTTGAAGAATCCCAAGTCACCAATGAAAAAGCCTTTGTGGCCGATTTGGGTGCCGATTCCCTGGACACCGTCGAGTTGGTGATGGCGCTTGAAGACGAGTTTGGCATTGAGATCCCGGACGAAGACGCTGAAAAAATCACCACGGTGCAAAACGCGGTGGACTACGCCAATACCCACAAAAAAGCGTAGTGAATGTGGGTGGCGCTTGCGCCACCTGCTCTTGGCAGGCGTGCTGGACGTTGACTTTGCGCCTGCGTCAAGCCACCGTTCGACTGTGCGGAACCTGCCCGGGTCCCGTGCACTATTCCAGATTAACCACTGATTGTTTACCACCATGTCCCGTCGCCGCGTTGTTGTCACAGGTTTAGGTTGTATCAGTCCGGTTGGAAACACCGTTGATGCGACCTGGGCCAATTTGCTCGCTGGTCAATCGGGTGTTGGCCTGATTACCAAATTTGACGCCGCCACTTTCAATTGCAAAGTTGCTGGCGAAGTCAAAGGTTTTGATATCGAGTCCTACATGAGCGCGAAAGAAGCGCGCACGATGGACACCTTTATCCATTACGGCATTGCCGCTGCAGCACAGGCGGTGGCTGATGCCGGTTTGCCCACAGGCGATGCTTTGAGTGAAGAGCTGGCCACCCGCATTGGCTGTGTCATTGGTTCGGGCATTGGTGGTTTGCCGATGATCGAAACGGTGCATTCCGAGTATGTTGCGCGTGGCGCGCGCCGTATTTCACCGTTCTTTGTGCCCTCGACCATCGTCAACATGATCGCCGGTCATGTGTCTATCCGTTACGGTTTCAAAGGCCCCAATCTGGCCATCGTGACCGCGTGCACCACCGGTTTGCATTGCATCGGCCAGGCTGGTCGGATGATTGAGTACGGCGACGCCGATGTGGTTGTTGCCGGAGGCTCTGAAGCGGCGGTGTCCGCTTTAGGTGTCGGCGGTTTTGCCGCCATGCGCGCTTTAAGCACCCGCAACGACGACCCGGCCACGGCGTCACGCCCTTTTGACAAGGACCGCGACGGTTTCGTGTTGGGCGAGGGCGCTGGTGTCATGGTGTTGGAAGAATACAACCACGCCAAGGCACGTGGTGCCAAGATTTACGCCGAATTGGCGGGCTTTGGCATGAGTGCCGACGCGGGTCACATGACCGCACCAAACATGGACGGTCCGCGCCGTGCCATCGTCAGCGCGCTGTGCAACGCGGGCATCAATGCCGACCAGGTCAACTATGTCAATGCGCACGGCACCTCAACGCCGCTGGGTGACATCAACGAATCGAATGCCATCAAGGCGGCGCTCGGTGACCATGCCAGGAACGTGGTGGTCAATTCCACCAAGTCCATGACTGGACACCTGTTAGGCGGTGCCGGTGGCCTGGAATCGGTGGTCACGGTACTCGCGCTGCATCATCAGAAGAGCCCGCCGACGATCAACATCTTCAACCAAGATGACGACTGTGATCTGGACTACTGCGCCAACACCGCGCGCGACATGAAAATCGACGTCGCTGTCAAAAACAACTTCGGTTTTGGTGGGACCAACGGGTCCCTGGTATTCAAGCGCGTATCTTGATCTCGCCGGGGCGAGCGGTCCCGTCGAATCGGCTTGCACCAGGGTATTGCCTCCATGCACAACGCCCCAGTGGTCAGTTACCCGGTCGGGCGTTCGTATTTCCACGCGGCAGTAGTGGTTTGTATGGTGTTCGCCGGCGCGGCGAACCTGCTGGTCTGGACGGTCCAACCCGATCTGTTACTGGCTCGGCACACAGTCGCCTGGTTGGTGTGGCTGCTGTGTCTGTTTTTCGCGGCCTGGGGCTGGTGGCGCTCGCCGCAGGGTGACCTGCGATTCACGGGTGACAGCTGGCAGTGGGTTGATCCGGCTCAAACGCAGCAAGTGACGCTGGGCGTGCAACTTGATTTGCAGCAGACCTTGCTGGTGCGTACCAGCGACGCGCAGTCCCGGGTGCGCTGGTTGTGGCTGGCGCACGCACGGCAACCCCAGCGTTGGCTTGATCTGCGGCGTGCTGTTTTTGCCAGACAGCACGATCCCCAGGTTGATGGCAGTCCTGAGGTGTCGGCATGACGCTCCAGCAGTCCGATGACGTACGCGTGAGTTTGCCTGGCGACAGCGACTTGTTGTTGGTTGAGCGCGCGCGCGCTGGCGATCAGCGGGCATTTGAACTGCTGGTGATCAAGTACCAGCGGCGAGTGGAGCGCTTGGTTGGCCGCATGGTGCGTGATGTCGACCTGGTTCCTGACATCGCGCAAGAGACCTTCATCCGCGCCTACCGGGCGCTGCACCAGTTTCGCGGCGATGCGCAGTTTTATACCTGGCTGTACCGTATTGCCGTCAATACCGCCAAGAAGTTTTTGCTTGCGCTTAAGCACGATCCCACGGTGTCCGAGAGCGCGCTTGCGTCAAAAGATGACGACGATGAAACTTTTATCAGCAGAAACGAACCAAGCACAGAGGAAACACCTGAATCGGCGTTGGCCGCCAAGGAAATTACGCAGGTGATTGAGGAGGTGCTGGCGCAGTTGCCAGAGGATTTGCGCCAGGCGATTACCCTGCGCGAGATGGAGGGCTTGAGTTACGAAGACATTGCAGCGCTGATGGCTTGCCCAATCGGCACCGTGCGGTCGCGCATATTCCGGGCGCGCGAGGCGATTTCTGAGCGGGTACGCCCGATGCTGGAACGTCAAACGGGCAAGCGGTGGTGACGTCAACTGGGTTGGATGATGGATTGAAGTATTTTTGGGATAAAACAAACCATGTCAGATGAAACGCGGTTACCTGCCGAAATGGTGTCGGCGCTGATGGACGGCGAATTGCGCGGCGCCGAGTTCACGCGCGCGCTCGATTACCTTGAGGACAATCGTTCGGCTCGCGATGCCTGGGATACCTACCACCTGGTCGGTGAAGTGCTGCGCAGCGGCAAGCTGCAAACCCAGGCACACGACGCTGCCTTCATCGATCGCTGGCGCACGGCAGTGGTCTCTGATGCTCTCAATAGTGAAGCAAATAACCAATTTTTTGAAAGAGCTGAACCGATTTATCAGCCTCAGGTTGCGGCCGCGAATGACGGTTGGTGGCGTCGTGTCGCCGGATTGGCGTCAATTGCTTTTGTCGGCATCCTGGTCTGGCAGGCTGCGCAGTGGATGGGCCCAGGCGGTTCAGCTGGCAGCACGCCGACGCTGGCACAGTCGTCGGCGCAGCCTCTGGAGTTGACCTCGTCGGTGTCTGCCGCAGTGGCTGAAGAGAGTGGCGCGGTGATGCTGCGTGACCCGCAACTCGACGCGCTGCTGGCTGCGCACCGCCAGCACGGGGGGGTGACGGCGCTGCAGATGCCCGCCGGTTTTTTGCGCAACGCGACCTTTAATGAGGCGAGCCGTTGAAGCGATTGGCTGGATTGTTCCTTTTTTTGCTGACCTTGTGCCTCAGTGGTGTGCTGCACGCTCAGTCGCTGCCACAGGTGAGCGACGGCAACATGGACGTTGCACGATGGCTGATGCGACTGCAAGACAGCACCCGTGCGCGCGCCTACATGGGCACTTTTGTGGTCAATGCTGGCAATATGATGTCGACCTCGCGCATCTGGCACGTCTGTGACGGCACCCAGCAAATTGAGCGTGTTGACGCGTTGACCGGTGCGCCGCGCTCGACCTTCCGGCACAACGACACGGTGGTTACTTTTTTGCCTGACAGCCGCACGGTGATCCAGGAAACACGGGAGTCGCTTGGCTTGTTTCCCCATCTGCTGCAGCGCCCAGATGCGGCAGTGGCTCGTTTTTACCGTCTCCAGCCCGCAGGGCACGCGCGTGTCGCTGGGCTGCAGACTGACGTTGTCCAGCTCGTACCCGTAGATGCAATGCGTTTTGGTTACCGTATTTGGACCGATCATGAGACCGGATTGATCGTCAAGGTGCAGACACTTGATGTGTCAAACAAGGTCTTGGAACAGGCCGCTTTTTCCGAGTTGCAGTTCAACGCACCGCTGACCTTTGACAAGTTGAAAGTCTTGATGAACAGCACCCAGGGTTACCAGGTGCACAGTCCCAGGATGCGCAAGACATCGATCGATGAAGAAGGCTGGGCGCTGAACCCGCCGCTGCCGGGGTTCGTGCCGGTACGCTGCTACACACCTGCGGATGCGAGTTCGGTATCAGACGCGAAATCACTGCAATGCATTTTTTCAGATGGCCTGGCTTCGGTCTCACTTTTCATTGAGCTGTACGACCGCCAACGCCACCGCCGGGTGGCTGCTCACGAGTCGTTGTCAATGGGTGCCACGCAACTGCGGGTGCGGCAGTCGGGTCAGTGGTGGTTGACGGCAGTCGGTGAGGTACCCGCGTCTACCCTGACAGGCTTTTTGCAGGCGCTTGAAAGAAAAAAATGAGACGCCAGTTTGTTGTAGTTTTTCACAAGAAAGGTCGGACATGATTCAATCAAATTGGAAACGTTTGTACACGGGTTTGGCCAGTGGCCTGCTGTTGGCGGCTTCGGTTGCTTTGTGGGCGCCGACGAGCGCCAATGCGCAGGCGCGTGCGCTGCCTGATTTTGCTGATCTGGTAGAGCAGGTCAGCCCGTCGGTGGTCAATATCCGCACACTTGAAAAAGTGACACCACGTCAGGGGCAAAGCGGGCAGATTGACCCGGACATGCTGGAATTTTTCCGTCGTTTCGGCCTGCCCGTACCCAATATTCCACGCCAGACGCCACCGCGCAATCACCCGCAACTGCCCGATGACGAGCAGCCTCGCGGCGTCGGCTCGGGCTTCATTTTGAGCTCGGACGGCGTCATCATGACCAACGCGCACGTGGTCGACGGTGCCGACGAAGTGGTTGTGACGCTGACCGACAAGCGCGAATTCAAGGCCAAGATCATCGGTGCCGACAAACGCAGTGACGTGGCTGTTGTCAAAATTGACGCGACGGGTTTGCCTGCGGTCAAGGTCGGTGATGTCAACCGCCTGCGTGTGGGCGAATGGGTGGTGGCGATTGGTTCGCCATTCGGTTTTGAAAACACCGTGACCGCCGGCATTGTCAGCGCCAAGCAGCGTGATACTGGGGACTATTTGCCCTTCATTCAGACCGACGTGGCGATCAACCCTGGCAACTCGGGTGGTCCGCTGATCAACATGCGCGGCGAAGTAGTGGGCATCAACAGCCAGATCTATTCGCGCTCGGGTGGCTCCATGGGCATTTCTTTTTCGATCCCGATGGATGAGGCGGTGCGTGTCAGTGAACAGCTGCGTGCCACCGGTCGTGTGACGCGCGGCCGCATCGGCGTGCAGATTGACCAGGTCTCCAAAGAGGTGGCCGAATCGATCGGCTTGGGCCGTCCCCAAGGCGCCCTCGTACGTGCGGTGGAGTCTGGCGCACCGGCTGACAAGGCCGGCGTTGAGGCCGGCGACATCATCCTCAAGTTCGACGGCCGGTCGGTAGAAAAAGCCTCTGACCTGCCGCGCATGGTGGGTAGCGTCAAGCCCGGCACCAAGAGCACGCTGACGGTGTTTCGCCGGGGCAGCAACAAAGACTTGACCGTTGTGATTGCCGAGGTGGAGGCCGATAAACCAGTGGTCAAGGCAGCCGAGCCACCGGCCAAGCCCAAGGGTTCCAACGCGGCCCAAAGTCTGGGTTTGATGGTTACCGAAGTGACCGAAACACAGAAGTCAGAGCTGAAAATCAAAGGTGGCGTCGTGGTCGAAGCGGCGGCTGACGCAGCCGCGCGTGCGGGCGTACGCGAAGGCGACGTGATTTTGCAGGTGGCCAACACTCTGGTAACTGATTTGAAGTCGTTTGAAGCGGCCGTCGGCAAGGTCGACAAGGCCAAGCCGCTGCTGCTGCTGGTGCGCCGTGGCAACCTGGCGCAATTGGTGGTGATCCGCCCGGCGCGTTAACCGGCACCCGGGCCATTAGCCAATTACAATCGGCCACATCAAATCATCGGTGCCCGGTGGCACCGCGCAGGGCGCGCCCGACGGGATCGCGCCCTTTTTCTGTTATCCCTTCGATGAATCACATCCGAAATTTTTCCATCATCGCGCACATTGATCACGGCAAGTCGACGCTGGCCGATCGACTGATCCAGCGTTGTGGCGGTCTGCAAGCGCGTGAAATGCAAGCGCAGGTGCTCGATTCGATGGATATCGAAAAAGAGCGCGGTATCACCATCAAGGCGCAGACGGCGTCGCTGAACTACACCGCCCGCGACGGCCAAACCTACAACCTGAACCTGATCGACACCCCCGGGCATGTCGACTTTTCGTACGAAGTGAGCCGTTCGTTGTCGGCTTGTGAAGGTGCCCTGCTGGTGGTCGACGCCAGTCAGGGCGTTGAAGCGCAAACCGTGGCCAACTGTTACACCGCGCTGGACCTGGGCGTGGAAGTGGTGCCGGTACTCAACAAAATGGACCTGCCCAACGCCGACCCTGACAACGCCAAGACTGAAATTGAAGACGTCATAGGTATCGACGCGTCTGACGCGATCGCCTGTTCGGCCAAGAGTGGCATGGGTGTGGACGACATTCTCGAAGCGGTGGTGGCACGTATTCCGCCACCCAAGGGCAATCCGGCAGCACCGCTGCGCGCCATGATCATCGACAGCTGGTTTGACTCTTATGTCGGTGTGGTGATGCTGGTGCGCGTGGTCGATGGCCGCATCGCCAAAGGTGACCGCGTCCGCATGATGGCCACCGACACCAGTTATGACGTCGACAAACTCGGTGTTTTTACCCCCACTGATGTGCCGCGCGATGTGCTTCATGCCGGTGAGGTGGGTTATGTGATTGCCGGCATCCGTGAGCTGCAGGCGGCCAAAGTGGGCGACACGCTGACGTGCATCCGCCGTGCCAACGCGGCGCTGGCGCCCGCGAGCGAGCCGCTGCCAGGCTTCAAGGAAATCCAGCCGCAGGTGTTTGCCGGTCTCTACCCGACCGAGGCCAACCAATACGAAGGCCTACGCGACAGCCTGGAAAAGCTCAAGCTCAACGACGCTTCACTGCAATACGAGCCCGAGGTGTCGCAAGCGCTGGGTTTCGGTTTTCGCTGTGGCTTTCTGGGCTTGCTGCACATGGAAATCGTGCAGGAGCGTCTGGAGCGCGAATTTGATCAAGATCTCATCACTACTGCGCCGAGCGTGGTCTACCAGGTGGTGCAGGCTGATGGCACGGTCAAGATGGTGGAAAACCCGTCCAAGATGCCTGACCAGGGACGTCTGGAAGAAATCCGCGAGCCGATCGTCACCGTGCACCTGTACATGCCGCAGGAATATGTTGGCCCGGTGATGACGCTGTGCAACCAGAAGCGTGGCGTGCAGATGAACATGGCCTACAAAGGTCGCCAGGTTGTGCTCACCTACGACATGCCGCTGGGCGAGATCGTGATGGATTTCTTTGACAAACTCAAAAGCGTGTCGCGCGGCTATGCGTCGATGGAATACGAGTTCAAGGCGTACCGCACCGCCGACGTGGTCAAGGTTGATATTTTGCTCAACGGCGAAAAGGTTGACGCACTGTCGATCATCGTGCATCGCTCTCAGTCGCAATACCGCGGTCGTCAGGTGGTGGCCAAGATGCGTGAGGTCATTTCGCGCCAGATGTACGACGTGGCAATCCAGGCCGCTATTGGTGCCAACATCATCGCGCGCGAGACCATCAAGGCGCTGCGTAAGAACGTGATCGCCAAGTGCTACGGTGGCGACATTACCCGCAAGCGCAAGTTGCTTGAGAAACAAAAGGAAGGCAAGAAACGCATGAAACAGATTGGTTCGGTCGAGGTGCCACAAGAGGCTTTCCTGGCTATTTTGAAGGTGGACGCGTGATGCAGGCTTTGACTTCTTTTGTGCTGGGCGCGTTTGTCGCCTACGTTGGGGCGTGGTACTTTGGTATGGTCGAGGGCAACTTTGCGCTGTTGTTGTTTTTGGCCAGTGTCGTTACCGGTGTGTACTGGCTGGCCGAGCGGTTTTACTTTTTGCCACAACGCCGAAAAGCCGCCGCCGAGCTGGAGGCGCAGACCAAGCGCCGCAACGACGAGTTGGTCAAATTGGGTGTGGCCAAGGTGGACGTTGACCTGGCCGAGGCGAAAGGCAAACTGCTGGCGCAGCCCTGGTGGCTCGATTGGACGGCCGGGCTGTTTCCGGTGATCATTGCCGTGTTTGTATTGCGTTCGTTCTTGTTTGAGCCGTTCAAGATTCCGTCGGGCTCGATGATCCCCACACTCATGGTGGGCGACCTGATCCTGGTCAACAAGTACCACTACGGCCTGCGCCTGCCGGTGCTCAACACCAAGATCACTGCGGGTACGCCACCGCAGCGTGGGGACGTGATGGTTTTTCGCTACCCGCCCCGGCCCAGCCTGGACTACATCAAGCGGGTGGTGGGTGTGCCTGGTGACGAGGTGGCCTACCTGAACAAGCGTCTGACGATCAACGGTCAGCCGCTGGCCACCAACGCCTTGCCTGAGTTTTTTGACGAAGACACGATGCGCTATTTCAAGCAGTTTGAAGAAGACATGGGGACCGTCAAGCACAAACTGCTCAACGACGACGCCCGCCCGGCCTTTATCCCTGGCGCAGATAGCTTTGAGTTCAGAGACAATTGCCGCTACAGTGTCGAGGGTGTGGTCTGCAAGGTGCCCGCTGGCCATTACTTCATGATGGGCGACAACCGCGACAATTCGCTCGACTCACGCTACTGGGGCTTTGTGCCCGAGAAAAACATAGTTGGCAAAGCTTTTTTTGTCTGGATGAATTTTGGTAACCTCAAACGCATTGGCGCTTTCAATTGATCAGGAGAAACTTATGACGCACATTTCCAAATCAGCGCAGCGCGGCATGTCCTTGTTCAGTCTGTTGTTTGTCGGGATTGTGCTGGCGGCCTCCGGTGTCATCGTGGCACAGGTCATTCCCACGGCAATCGAGTTTCAGGCGATCAAAAAAGCGGCCAAGAAGTCTACCGAAGGCAATACCGTTGTTGAGGTAAGAAGCATTTTTGACAAGGCTGCCAGCATTGACAACATCACCTCGATCTCTGGCAAAGACATCGAAGTCACGAAAGAAAACGACAAGGTGGTGGTTAATTTCGAATACCAGCGTGAAATCCACCTGGCAGGCCCGGCCTACCTGACCCTGAAATACGCCGGCAGTTCCCGTTGAGCCAGTGAAAGCACAGGTGCGCGTTTGAAGGATAGCCTGGCGGCGTTGCAACAGCGCCTGCATTACCTGTTTGCTGACCTGTCGCTGCTGACACTGGCGGTGACGCACCGCAGTTTTTCTGCCGACCACAACGAGCGACTCGAATTTCTGGGCGATTCCGTTCTGGGGCTGTGTGTGGCGCATCTCTTGTACCAGCGGTTAGGCAGTTTGCCCGAGGGCGATTTGTCCCGGGTGCGCGCCAGTCTGGTGCGTCAGGAGGCGCTGCACCCGCTGGCGGTTGAACTGGGTTTGCCCGATGTCATCCGCTTGGGCGAGGGCGAAATGCGTTCAGGTGGCCAAAAGCGCCCGTCCATTCTGGCCGATGCGGTCGAAGCTGTGATTGGCGCGGTTTACCTCGACGGTGGTTTTTCGGCGGCGCAGGCTTTGGTTGAGCGGCTCTACCACTCGGTTGCCATCAACCCCGACATGCAGGCCATTGGTAAAGACCCCAAGACTGAATTGCAGGAGTGGTTGCAAGCCCGGCGCCTGAAGCTGCCGGCCTACGTTGTTGTGGGTACCCAGGGCGCAGCACACAAGCAGACGTTTGACATTGAATGCGAGATTGCGCAGCTGGGCCTGTCCGAACGGGGCATCGGCGGGTCGCGCCGCTCTGGTGAACAAGCAGCTGCTGCTGCCATGCTGCAAACCCTCAAGTCCAGAAAGATACCGTGAAAAATTCAAAAAATATAGCTACTGACGCAGTACCAACGGGCGCGCAAGACCCAAAAGACCTTGAGGTCATGCTCGCCGGGCTGCATCGCAACATGCGCCCTGCGGGTCCCGGGCAAGCTGCAGTAGCAGGACAGCGCTGTGGTTTGATCGCCATCGTGGGCAAGCCCAACGTGGGTAAATCCACACTGCTCAACGCGCTGGTCGGGCAAAAGATCAGCATCACCTCGCGCAAGGCGCAAACCACCCGCCACCGTATTACCGGCATGCATACCGTGGGGGCCACACAGTTTGTGTTTGTTGACACGCCCGGCTTCCAGACGCTGCACGGCAACGCCCTGAACAAGTCGCTCAACAAGACCGTGGTCGGCGCGGTCGCAGATGTGGATTTGATTCTTTTTGTGGTGGAGGCGGGCAGTTTCACACCGGCCGACGCACGCGTACTGCAGCTCTTGGGCAAGGGCATCCCGACGCTGCTGATTGCCAACAAGCTCGACAACGTGCACCGCCGTGGCGACATTGCACCCTGGTTGCAAGACATGCAGGGCAAGCATGCCTTTGCCGAGTTTGTGCCGATGTCAGCCAAGAACGCCAAAGACATCGAACGCCTGCTCGACATCTGCGCCAAGTACCTGCCCGAGCAAGCCTGGTGGTACGCCGCCGATGAGCTCACCGACCGCAGTGAGCGCTTCATGGCCGCCGAGATGGTGCGCGAAAAACTGTTCCGCCTCACGGGCGACGAGTTGCCCTACACCTCCACCGTGGTGATCGACAAGTTTGACGAAGAAGCACCGCAAAAAAAAGGTCAGAAACGTCTGTTGCGCATTGCCGCCACCATTGTGGTGGAGCGCGACGGCCACAAGGCCATGGTGATTGGCGACAAGGGCGAGCGCATCAAGCGCATCGGCATGGAAACCCGCGTGGAGCTTGAAAAACTGCTCGACTGCAAGGTGTTCATTGAGATGTGGGTCAAAGTGCGTTCCGGCTGGGCCGACGACGAGGCGCGGGTGCGCTCGTTTGGCTATGAGTAGATTTTTGGCGTTTCGCGCCTTGCAACTGTAACTTACGCTTACAACTTGCCAGACGTTGATGCCGCGTTTGTCTTTTACACTTGTTCCATTGCAGCACAGAGGCGCGTTGGATTGAGGTGAAGCCCGGCCTGCAGTGTGCAGGCAGCCCCGTTGTTTTGAGCTTCTAACCCACGACCTCCATGACCGATTCACCCCTTGCTGAGCTTTTCCAAAGCCACTTTGATATTGTTCCTGCCGACCAGGAACACATGCTCGACAAGGTGTTTCGCATCCGCCATCAGGTGTATTGCGAGGAGCTGGGTTTCGAGCAGCGCCGGGACGACCATCTCGAACATGACGAGTTCGACCACAGTGCCATCCATTGTCTTTTGCGTCACAAGGGCAGCCAATCTTATGTGGGCTGTGTACGCCTGATTTTGGCTGACCAAAGCACGCCCAATCAACGATTTCCATTCGAGAAAGTGTGTGGCCAATCGCTTGACTGGACCTTTGACGCCGCAGCGGGCACTGGTCGCAAGCGCTACGGTGAAATCTCGCGGCTGGCCATCGCCGGTGAGTTTCGCCGGCGTCGCACGGTTGCGTGCCCGGCGCAAGAGCGGCGCCGCGACGCTGAATCTGACAGTGACGACACCCGCAAGCTCTTTCCTTCGGTGGCACTGGGGCTGTATCTGGCCATCACCGCCATGGGCCTGAACCAAGGCCTTGACGGCGTGTTCGCCATGATGGAGCCGCGCCTGGCGCGCCAGTTGCGCCGCTTTGGCATTCATTTTGAGCAGGTAGGGCAGCCTGTGGCGCACCGCGGGACCCGCGTACCGTACTTCATCAGCCGTAGTGCGTTGCTGGACAACCTGAAGGTCGATTGCCGCGCGTTGCTCGGCAAAATCCAGACCCGTTTGAATCCGACTGGCTTGCAATTTGCCTGAACTGCTGGAGGACGAGTCCCAGTCGTGTGGGAGAGATGTTGGGTCGAAGCCGGTACACGGTTCTTGCTGAATCAGCCGGGTGGTGCGCTTTGCTACGTGTCCCCCGGCCTGCGGCCTCCTCCTTGACCTGCGCAAAGCGCATCGCCCGACGGATTCGACAAAGCTGTGGGTGGGCTGACAGGGGAATTCATGAATGGCCGGATACCGAGGAGGTTTGCTGCACAGTGATTGTGCTCGGCGCGAATGGTTTGCCACTCAATCATTCAGTCGCCGTGCCGGGTTTGACCCGAAGCCTTGGTTCCCGTCATGGCGCATCAGTTTGATTCCTTTACCGATGAGTTCGGGCTTGTCAAATGCACGAAAATCCGCAACTGAACCCATTTCTCAAAATATCCTCTGATGACTGACACCACGCAAACCCCCGCGGCTCCCGCATTGCCCGACCGTCTGTCGACTGACCCGCGCAGCCCCCACCATGTGGCTGCCGTGTTCGAGCGCGACATTGGCATCCATTTCAACGGCAAGGAACTCACCAACGTCGAGGAATACTGCATCAGCGAAGGCTGGGTCAAAGTGCCTGCCGGCAAGACGCGCGACCGCAAGGGCAACCCGCTCTTGATCAAGTTAAAAGGCAAGGTCGAAGCGTTTTACAAGTGATGCCTGGCAACCGTGGCCACGCACCGTATTTCTGCTGAGCCAGCGTATGTGCTACACCGCTACGACTGGAGCGAGTCGAGCCTGATTCTGGAGGTATTCACCCGCCACCACGGTCGCATCGCACTGGTGGCCAAGGGCGTCAAGCGGCCCAGCTCCAGTTTTCGCCCCATCTTGTTGCCGCTGCAACCGCTGCACCTGGCCTTTGGTGGCGATGGCGAAATCAAAACCCTCAAAGCTGCTGAATGGCAAGGCGGCCACGTCATGCCCACGGGTGAGGCGCTGATGTCAGGCTACTACCTCAACGAGTTGCTGTTGAACCTGCTGGCGCGCGAAGACCCGCACCCACGCCTGTTTGACCTGTATGCCAGCGTGGTTCAGGTGATTGCCAGCGAGCACGGTGAGGTGCTCGAGTCGGCCTTGCGTGCGTTTGAATTGCTGCTGCTGCGCGAGATCGGCCTGCTGCCGCAGCTTGATGCCCAGACCATGACGCTTTTGGCCTTGCACCCCGATGCGCGCTACAGCCTGGTGCCAGAAGGCGGCTTGCGCCTTGCAAACGCTGCCGATCGTGCTACGTTAAGCGGAGCGAAGTGGATGGCGCTCCAAGAGGTGTTGGGGGGACGTGAGGTGTTCACCGACGTCCTGCGCGCCTGCGCCACAGCCGCCGCCGAGCTCAAGCCGCAGCTGCGCACGCTGCTCAATTACCATTGCGGGGTCAGCGCGCTGCGCACCCGCCAGGTCATGATTGACCTGCAAAACATGTGAAACAACGGGTGCGACCTCGCTGTTTGCCGATTTTTTGGAGCGCCATCGTGAACCTGACGAACCCCAGCACCGCCTTGTCGGTCAACCTCAACAAGGTGGCCACCATCCGCAACACGCGCCACCTGGGCATTCCAAGCCTGACGCGCGCAGCCACGCTGTGTCTGCAGGCCGGTGCGCACGGCATCACCGTGCATCCACGCCCAGACGAGCGGCATATTCGTGGTCGCGATGTGACCGAGCTGGCCTCGCTACTGCAGGCCTGGCCCGATCGTGAATTCAACATCGAGGGCAACCCGTTTCACAACCTGCTGGACGTGGTGGGCCAGTTGGTGGCGGCCAAGCTGCCGGTGCATCAGGTGACGTTTGTGCCCGATTCCGAGGGCCAGTTCACCAGCGATCATGGTTGGAGTTTTCCGGCGGATGCGGCGCGGCTGAAACCCTTGATCGACCAGGTGCACGCCTGGGGCTTGCGCGTCAGCCTGTTCATGGATGCCGAGCCCGCGCCCATGGCTGCGGCCAAAGCGGTGGGTGCCGACCGGGTTGAGCTGTACACCGAACCCTACGCCGCTGCCTGGGGCACGCCAGACCAGCCACATCAGCTGGCGCGCTTTGCCCAAGCGGCGCAGGCGGCGCTGGACGCGGGTCTGCAGATCAACGCCGGGCACGACCTGAACCGCGACAACCTGACAGCGTTCATCGCGCAGGTGCCGGCGGTGAGCGAAGTGTCGATTGGCCACGCGCTGATTGCCGACGCACTCGAATTGGGCTACGCGGCAACTGTCCAAGACTACCTGCGCTGCATTTCGCTCGGTGGCCATTTGCCGTATGTGGGTTAAATGATCTACGGCATTGGCACCGACATCTGCGACGTGCGGCGTATTCGCGCCAGCCTGGCGCGGCACGGCGAGCGCTTTGCGCAAAAAATCCTGAGCGACGGCGAGCTGGCCACCTGGCACACGCGCAGCCAACGCTGGCCCGAGCGCGGCGTGCGTTACCTGGCCACACGCTTCAGCGCCAAAGAGGCTTTCAGCAAAGCCATTGGCTTGGGGCTGCGCCTGCCGATGACCTGGCGCGCCTGCGAGGTGGGCAAGCTGCCCAGCGGCCAGCCAGTGATCGTGCTGCACGGCGCGCTGAAAGACTGGTTTGAAGCCAAACACTTGAGCGCCCATCTCAGTGTCACCGACGAGAGTGATTACGCAGCCAGTTTTTGCGTTGTCGAAGTTATTGATAAAAATGACCTCTAGCCCTTATAAATAAAGCGCAAGCAGCTATATAAATCATAGTGTTTAACAAAGGTTTCTCATGTCTCAACACGCCCCCCTGATCATTGACATTGCCACAACCAAGCTGACCAAAGTCGACAAAAAGCGCTTACAGCACCCTTTGGTGGGCGGGCTGATTTTGTTTGCCCGCAACTTCACCGACCGCGCGCAACTCACCGCGCTGTGTCGCAGCATCAAGAGGCTGCGGCCCGGCTTGCTGATTGCGGTCGACCACGAAGGCGGGCGCGTGCAGCGCTTCAAGACCGACGGCTTTACCCACTTGCCGCCGATGCGCGCGCTGGGTGCGCTGTGGCAGCACGACGGCAAGGGCATGGCTGGCGAGGGTGCGCTGCAGGCCAGCGCTGCGGCCACCGCCTGCGGCTACGTGCTGGGGGCCGAGCTGCGCGCCTGTGGTGTCGACTTGAGCTTTACCCCGGTGTTGGACCTGGACTGGGGCGAAAGCAGTGTCATCGGCGACCGCGCTTTTGCGGCCGACGCGCGCGTCGTCAGCGTGCTGGCCAAGAGCCTGATGCACGGTTTGCTGCAAAGCGGCATGGCCAACTGCGGTAAACACTTTCCGGGGCACGGGTTTGTCAGGGCTGATTCACACACCGACATTCCGGTGGACAAGCGCAGCCTGAAAGCCATCCTCGCCGACGACGCGGCGCCGTACCGCTGGTTGGGCACAGCGCTGGCTGGCGTCATGCCAGCGCACGTGATCTACCCCAAGGTCGACTCAAGGGCTGCGTGTTTTTCGCAGCGCTGGCTGATTGATGTCCTGCGCTGCCAACTGCGCTTTGCTGGCGCCGTGTTCAGCGACGATTTATCCATGGCCGCTGCCCGCGTGTTGGATGGCCAGCCGGTCAGCACCACGCAGGCGGCAGTGGCGGCGCTGAACGCCGGTTGCGACCTGGTGCTGCTGTGCAACCAGTCGCTGGGCGACGGGGCCGGGGTGGATGCGCTGATCGACGGCTTGACCGAGGCCCAGCTCAAAGGCCAATGGCAACCACTGGAGGCCAGTGAACAACGTCGTCTGGACTTGCTGCCCAAAGCTGCGGCCACGCCGTGGGACGCGCTGATGGTGCAGCCGCAGTACATGCAGGCGCTGGACTTGCTACCGTAAAGGCCGTGCTTTCTCAGGGCGAACGGTGCAGGCGCGGTGCCGACAGCGCGGCGATCATGTCGGTGGTGGCAGCGTCGACGTTGGGGTGCGCCTGCAACAGCCGCGCGCTGGTGAGCAGTTTGCGCAAATCCTGCAAATCTTTCACCGTGGGCGCGACCTTGATCTGCGCGATGGCGGCGGTGCTGTTGCCGCCTTTGATCAGCCCCAGCACTTTCGGTGCCCAAACGCTTGGACGTGACATGTCGCATTCCTTTTTAAACTTGCGGGCCATTTTGGCACATCACCCTGAAAAATCAAGCGCAAGCAGCTATCATTAAAATAGTAATCAAGTCACAGAATCATGAAATCAAAACTGCTCAGCAGCGGCCTGGTCTACAGTACCGACAGCGGCCGCATGTGCCCTGATTGCCGCCAACCGGTGGCCGCCTGCCAGTGCAAGGCGGCGGCGCCCCGGCCTGTGGGCGACGGCTTGGTGCGCGTGTCGCGCGAGACCAAGGGCCGTGCTGGCAAAGGCGTTACGTTGGTCAAGGGCCTGGCGCTGGACGATGCGGCGCTGAACGCCCTGGGCAAGCAGCTCAAAACCGCCTGTGGCTCGGGCGGCACGGTCAAAGACGGCGTCATCGAAGTGCAGGGCGACCACTGTGCGCGTGTCATGGCGCTGCTGCAAGCGCAAGGCCACAAGGCCAAGCGCGCTGGCGGCTAAACGGAACAAGGCACAAGCATGAACCCCGACGACCTGCAATTGCTGGTAACGCGCACCATGCCCTTTGGCAAACACAAGGGCTGCCTCATTGCCGACTTGCCCGGCAACTACCTGCGCTGGTTTGCCCGCGAGGGCGTGCCCAAAGGAGAGATTGGCCGCCTGCTGGCGCTGATGAACGAGATTGACCACAACGGGTTGAACGATCTGCTCAAGCCCTTGCGCACTTGTTTGTAGGTTGGATTTCAGTCAGACGAGCTCGCGCGTTGTCTGGGTTTGGCCGCTCAGACTGGGAGTTTGCGGGCCAGCAAGCGCCGCAATAACGTGTTGATCTGACTGTGCAGGCTGACGGTGAGCACACCGAGCAAGACCACGGCGGCGCCGACAACAAAGCGTAATTCCAGCGGTTCGTCGAGGAGCAACGCACCCAGCACCACACCCAGCACCGGGGTCAGAAAGGTAAACACCCCCAGGCGCGACGCCAGGTAGTGGCGTAGCAGCCAGAACCACGCCAGCAGGCTGGCAAACGACATGAACAGCGTCTGGTAGGCCAGGCTGGCCCAGACCAGCGGGGTTGGCGTGAAAGCCATTTGCCCCATCAGCGCCGCTGCTGGCAGCAGCACGACAAAGGCCCCACCGAGCTGGTAGAGCAACGTCTGGTTGGGCGCGGTGGTCGACAGGATCGTGGCGCGGATCGCCACCGTGGTGGCACCCCAGGCGGCACCGCCGGCCAGCGCCAGCAAGTCGCCCCACAGCGACACCTGCTTGCTGTTGTCTACCTCGGCGCCCAAAAAAGCATAGGCCACGCCGGCAAACGCCAGTGCCACACCGCCCCACTGCGTCAGTGACAGCCGCTCGGCGGGCAGCTTCAGATGCAAGCCAATGGCGGCAAAAATCGGCGAGGTGTAAAGAAACACCACCGTGTGCCCGGCGCTGGTGTGGCGCAAGGCCTCGGCAACAAACAGGTATTCCAGCGCAAACAGCGCGCCCACCAACAGCCCGGCGCGCCAGCCACGCCAGTCAAAGTGTTCCCGACGCCAACGCATCAACAGCGTGACCAACACAAACGCGAGACCTGAGCGCA
>PFKL01000103.1:6988-8944 GCA_002784245.1 Comamonadaceae bacterium CG_4_10_14_3_um_filter_60_75 | reverse complement strand
GATAGGTTTTGGTAACGCCCGTGAGCAGGGCAACGGGGGGCTGGATTGTGGCTTGACCTGACTCTGGCGCTGGCACTTGTTCCGTCATGACTCATCCCAAAAAGCACGCTGCGGGCATTATCACCGCAACGGCCAGCTTGATGGAGAACGTCATCGCGAGCGCAGCGCGGCGATCCATGCAATCCGAAGCCATGGATTGCTTCACTGCGTTCGCAATGACGATTGTTCTTTCAATTTAACGGGGCCAGGCTCGGATTTATTTGATTTTCGATTGAGTTCTGCCCAGATAAAAGTAGCTCAGGGCTTTACAGTTTTACATACTTTTATGCATACAATAGGGCGAATGGAATTTACCTGCGACGCGATCAAGAATGACACCAATGTGCGCGAGCGTGGTCTGCCATTGCTGGCTGCGCGTGTCATGTTCGATGCAGGTCTGCTGGTTCGTGAGGATACCCGTAAGGCCTACCCCGAGCGGCGCTTCGTTGGTTACAACACCATTGAAGGGCGATTGATGGTGGTGGTATTTTGCTGTCCAACTCCCATGCGTACCCATATCATTTCTTTCAGAAAGGCCAACAATCGTGAACAAAAAAAGTTTAAAGCTCAAGGCCTCTGAGGCTGCACCTGCAATTGACTGGTCCGCGGTCAGTGCTGCGCCCAAGTCGAGCGCGCCCGACGAAGACAGCCCTGAACTGACCGCCGCCCAGGCCGCCCAACTGCGCCCGTTGGCCCACGTGCTGCCTGTTTTTTCTACTGGCAAAACTCGCATTACCATTCATCTCGATGACGCCGTGTTGCAGGCTTACAAGTTACGGGCGGGCGGGCGCGGTTACCAGACCCTGATCAACGAGACCTTGCGGCGGGGGCTTGCAGCAGACGCTGTCAAGGAGGCCTTGCGGGAAGTTATTCGTGAGGAACTCCACGCGACATGATTAAAGCGACAGACCGCCGACCGTGCCATCACAATCAACCCCATGCACGCTTTTGTCTTTCGCTTGCTGCTGACCCTGCTCTGCGCGCTGTGCGGTGCAACCGCCAGCGCGCAGTCAACACCCGCGGCCAGCACCCTGGCCGTGGCGCTGTTTGCACAGGCGCGCGCGCTGGAAAACGGCGAAGGCGTGGCGCGTGACCCGCTGACTGCGGCCACGCTGTACTGCGAAGCCGCGCGCCAGGGCAACGCCGACGCGCAGTACAACCTGGCCTGGATGTACGCCAACGGTCGTGGTGTGGCGCGCCACGACGGGGTTGCTGCGTTCTTTTTCAAAGCGGCGGCCGAACAGGGGATTGCCGTGGCCCAGCGCAACCTGGCCACGCTGGGCGACGTAGCGCCCGAAATGCCCGAGTGCATGCGCGCGCCAGAGCCTGAACCCGTGCCACCTGCGCCGGTGGTGGTGGAGGTGATGACGCCAGTGGACTATTCGCTGATTGCCCCAAAAAAGATCTACGACCTGGTGCACAAGCTGTCACCGCGCTTCAATATCGAGCCGCAACTGGCGCTGGCCATCATTGCCGCCGAGTCCAACTTCGATGCCGCTGCGGTGTCGCCCAAGAACGCCCGCGGCCTGATGCAACTGATCCCCGAAACGAGCGAACGCTTTAACGTGGGTAACGCGTTTGACCCGACACAAAACATCCGCGGTGGCTTGTCTTACCTGCGTTGGCTGCTCTCTTATTTTGAGGGCGACGTGGCGCTGGTGGCCGCCGCCTACAACGCCGGTGAAGGCACTGTGGATCGCTACAAGGGTGTGCCGCCGTACCAGGAGACGCACAACTACGTGCAACGCATTTTGCGAACGTTTGGCGCCAAGCAGCATCCGTTTGAGCCCAAGGTAACGCGGCCATCGACACTCTTGCGGCGCTGAGGCCGGGCACGACAGGCATAAAAAAAGGAAGCCATTGGCTTCCTTTTTTATCTGGAGCGGGAAAAGAGTCTCGAACTCTCGACCTCAACCT
>PFKL01000103.1:0-6961 GCA_002784245.1 Comamonadaceae bacterium CG_4_10_14_3_um_filter_60_75 | reverse complement strand
AAAAGAGTCTCGAACTCTCGACCTCAACCTTGGCAAGGTTGCGCTCTACCAACTGAGCTATTCCCGCATCGCAAGCGCGAAATTATATGCGAAAAATTCAGTGTTTCACCGCCCCCGACAACGCGTTTTGTTCCACCGCCACCACCGCTGGTGCAACGGCCACCGGTTCGTCTTCGGGCAAAGGCGTGGGCATGCGCTCGAGCGCGACTTCGAGCACCTTGTCGATCCAGCGCACCGGCACGATTTCCAGGCCGTTCTTGACGTTCTCTGGGATGTCTTGCAGATCTTTGGCGTTGTCTTCAGGAATCAGCACGGTCTTGACGTCACCCCGCAGTGCGGCGAGCAGTTTTTCTTTCAGGCCACCGATGGCGGTGACCTCGCCGCGCAGGGTAATCTCGCCGGTCATGGCGACATCGCAGCGCACCGGAATGCCGGTCATGGCCGACACAAACGCGGTGGTCATGGCCGCACCGGCGCTGGGGCCGTCTTTGGGTGTGGCACCGTCAGGCACGTGAATGTGGATGTCTTTTTTCTCAAAAAACTCGTCCTTGATGCCCAGGCGATGCGAGCGGCTGCGCACCACGGTACGGGCGGCTTCAACCGACTCTTTCATCACGTCGCCCAACGAACCGGTGCGGGTGATGACACCCTTGCCAGGCATCATGGCGGCTTCGATGGTGAGCAGGTCGCCGCCCACTTCGGTCCACGCCAGGCCAACCACCTGGCCGACCTGGTTTTTCTTCTCGGCGCGACCAAAATCGTACTTGCGCACACCGAGAAAGTCGTTCAGGTTGGCGCCGTCCACCTTGACCTGGCCGCGCAATTGTTTGAGCTGCAAGCCCTTGACCACCTTGCGGCAGATCTTGGAGATTTCGCGCTCAAGCGAGCGCACGCCCGCTTCACGGGTGTAATAGCGCACGATGTCACGCACCGCTTCTTCGGTGACCAGCAGCTCGGATTCCTTGACGCCGTTGTTGGTGAGTTGCTTGGGCAGCAGGTACTTGAGGGCGATGTTGGTTTTTTCGTCTTCGGTGTAGCCGGCCAGCTTGATCACTTCCATGCGGTCGAGCAACGCTGGGGGGATGTTCATAGAATTGCTGGTGGCAACAAACATCACATCGCTGAGGTCGAAGTCGACTTCGACGTAGTGGTCACCAAACTTGTGATTCTGCTCGGGGTCGAGCACCTCCAGCAGCGCGCTGGACGGGTCACCGCGAAAATCGGTACCGAGTTTGTCGATCTCGTCGAGCAAAAACAGCGGGTTGCGCGTGCCCACCTTGGTCAGGCTTTGCAGCACCTTGCCCGGCAAGGCGCCGATGTAGGTTCGGCGGTGGCCACGGATTTCAGCTTCGTCACGCACGCCGCCGAGCGCCATGCGCACGTACTTGCGCCCGGTGGCCTTGGCCACCGACTGGCCCAGCGAGGTTTTGCCCACACCCGGCGGCCCCACCAGACACAGGATGGGCGCCTTGACCTTGTCGACGCGCTGTTGCACCGCCAGGTATTCCAGAATGCGGTCCTTGACCTTGTCCAGTCCGTAGTGGTCTTCGTTGAGCACCTTCTCGGCGTTGGTCAGGTTGTGCTTGATTTTGGTTTTGGCGGCCCACGGCAGGCCGACCAGCACGTCAATGTAGTTGCGAATCACCGTTGCCTCGGCTGACATGGGCGACATCAGTTTGAGTTTTTTGAGTTCACCCTCGGCTTTTTTCAACGCCTCTTTGGGCATTTTGGCGGCCTTGATTTTTTTCTCGATTTCTTCAATGTCGGCGCCGTCCTCGCCCTCACCGAGCTCTTTCTGGATCGCCTTGACCTGCTCGTTGAGGTAAAAATCGCGCTGGTTTTTTTCTATCTGCCGCTTGACGCGACCGCGGATTTTTTTGTCGACGTTGAGGATGTCGACCTCACGCTCAAGCTGTTCAAACAGGTTTTCCAGGCGGTCTTTGACCACCGAGAGCTCGAGCACGCCCTGCTTGTTTTCCAGCTTCAGCGGCAAATGCGCGGCAATGGTGTCGGCCAGGCGGCCAACATCGTCAATACTGGCAATCGACGTCAAGATTTCGGGCGGGATTTTTTTATTGAGCTTGACGTACTGGTCAAACTGCTGCATCACTGCACGGCGCAGCGCTTCAATCTCGCTGGCTCGGCCTTTGGGTACGGGCACAGCCAAAGCCTCAGCCACCACCGGCATGACGGTAGCAACAAAATGCGATTCGCCGTCGGTCACCACGTCGACCCCTGCGCGTTGCTGCCCTTCGACCAGCACCTTGACGGTGCCGTCAGGCAGTTTAAGCATCTGCAAAATGGTCGAGATGCAGCCCACACCAAACAGATCGGCCACCACCGGATCGTCCTTGGCTGCGGCTTTTTGCGCTACCAGCATGATGCGCCGGTCTGATGCCATGGCGGCTTCAAGCGCCTTGATGCTCTTGGGTCGACCGACAAACAGCGGGATCACCATGTGCGGGAACACCACCACATCGCGCAGCGGCAACAGCGGCAGATCCAGCGGCTCAGCGGGTAAGGGAGTTTGACCAGACATACGTTATCCTTTGGTTACCGTTGAATTATCAACACCGGGGTGCTGCGCCAAAGAAGGCAAAACACCCACAAAGACAGGCTTCATCACGCCTTTTTGGCGACGTCGCGGTAGACCAGCAGCGGGGTTTTGTTGTCATTGATGGTGGACTCGTCCAGCACCACTTTTTCAACATTGCTGGCGTTGGGCAGATCGAACATGGTGTCTATCAGCGCTTGTTCAAGGATCGAGCGCAAGCCGCGGGCGCCGGTCTTGCGCGCCAGTGCCTTTTTGGCGATGGCCTTGAGCGCACCGGGGCGAATTTCCAGCTCGACGTTTTCCATCGCCAGCAGCTTGCTGAACTGCTTGACCAGGGCGTTCTTGGGCTCGGTCAAAATCTGCACCAGCGTGTCTTCGGCCAGTTCGCTCAGGGTCGCAACCACCGGCATGCGACCCACCAGCTCAGGGATCAGGCCAAACTTGATCAGGTCTTCGGGTTCGACTTCCTTGAACACCTCGGTCAGGTCGCGGTTTTGCTTGCTCTTGACCGTGGCGCTGAAGCCCATGCCCGACGACTCGGTGCGGCTTTCAATGACTTTTTCCAACCCAGCGAAAGCGCCGCCGCAGATGAACAGGATGTTGGTGGTATCCACCTGCACAAAGTCCTGATTGGGATGCTTGCGCCCGCCCTGCGGCGGCACGCTGGCCATGGTGCCTTCAATCAGCTTGAGCAATGCTTGCTGAACGCCTTCGCCCGAGACATCACGGGTGATCGACGGGTTGTCCGACTTGCGCGAGATTTTGTCGATCTCGTCAATGTAGACAATGCCACGCTGCGCGCGCTCAACCTCATAGTTGCAGCTTTGCAGCAGCTTGAGGACGATGTTTTCAACGTCTTCACCGACATAACCCGCTTCGGTGAGCGTGGTCGCGTCGGCCATGACAAACGGCACATCGAGCATGCGCGCCAGCGTCTGCGCCAGCAGCGTCTTGCCCGAGCCCGTGGGGCCAATCAGCAGGATGTTGCTCTTGGACAGCTCCACCTCGCCCTTGCCGGCCTTCTCCTGGTGGCGCAGCCGCTTGTAGTGGTTGTACACCGCCACCGCCAGAATGCGCTTGGCCTGTTCCTGACCAATGACATAGTTATCCAGGTTGGCCTTGATGTCAGCGGGTGTGGGCAACTCGTTCTTGCCAGTGGTCTCGGTGCTGGGTGGCAGCTCGTCACGGATGATTTCGTTGCACAGGTCGATGCATTCGTCACAGACAAACACGGAAGGACCGGCAATGAGTTTCTTGACCTCATGCTGGCTTTTGCCACAAAAAGAGCAATACAGCGTTTTCTCGCCGGAAGAACCTTTGGCCATGACGACTACGCCCTTTTCGAGATAACCTGGTCAATCAGACCGTATTCCTGGCATTCCTGCGCCGACATGTAGTAGTCACGCTCGGTGTCGCGCTCAATGCGTTCGATCGGCTGGCCGGTGCGCTCGGCCAGGATCTTGTTGAGCTGTTCGCGCGTTTTGATGATTTCACGCGCGGCGATCTCGATCTCGGTGGCCTGCCCCTGGCTGCCGCCCGAGGGCTGGTGGATCATGATCTTGGAGTTGGGCAAGGCAAAGCGCTTGCCTTTTTCGCCCGCAGCGAGCAAAAACGCGCCCATGCTGGCGGCCATGCCGGTGCACAGAGTCGAGACCTGCGGCTTGATGAAGTTCATGGTGTCGTAAATGGCCATGCCAGCACTGACCGAGCCGCCGGGCGAGTTGATGTAGAACGAGATGTCCTTGTCAGGGTTTTCGCTTTCCAGAAAAAGCAGCTGCGCCACCACCAGATTGGCCACATGGTCGCTGACCGGCCCGACCAGAAAGATCACCCGCTCTTTGAGCAGGCGCGAGTAAATATCGTAAGAGCGCTCACCGCGGCCCGACTGCTCAATCACCATGGGCACCATGCCCAGATTCTGTATGTTCATTGCACTCCTAACAGCGATCACATTGCTTCAAATAAAACTGACGCTACTGTAGCCAATTCCGAGCAGCCCCAAATAAATGGGGCAGAAATGCCCAACTGCAAGTCAGGCACCTGCCCCAGCATGAATTGGCGGCACGCCAATTCAGTTTTGCGCCATCAGCTCATCAAAGCTGACCGGCTTTTCAACCACCTTGACCTGCGACAGCACAAAATTGGTGACGTTGTTTTCCAGCACGATGGTTTCGATCTCGGCCAGGCGATTCTGGTCGCTGAAGTACCAGCGCGCCACTTCTTCGGGCTTTTCGTAGCTGGCAGCCATTTCGTCGACATGCGCCTTGATCTGCTCAGGGGTCGCATGCAGCTTGTTGGCGCGCACCAGTTCAGACACCACCAAACCCAGGCGCACACGGCGCTCGGCTTGCGGACGGAACACGTCATCAGGAATGGCCACCTTGTCGGCATCCTTGATGCCACGCTGTTTCAGGTCGGCGCGGGCGGCTTCAAGCAGGCGGCCCATTTCGGCCTGGATGGCGACGTTGGGCAAGTCAAGCTCGGCCTTGGCAATGAGTGCGTCCATGACTGCGGTCTTGTTGCGGTTGAGCACACGGAACTTGACTTCGCGCTCGAGGTTTTTCTTGATGTCCGCACGCAGGCCTTCGACGGTGGCGTCGGCAATGCCGAGCGACTTGGCCAGCGCTTCATTGACTTCTGGCAGGTGCGCGGCTTCAATCTTCTTGACCGTCACCATGAAATCTGCCGTCTTGCCAGCGACGTCCTTGCCGTGGTAATCCGCCGGGAATGACAGCGGAAAGGTCTTGCTCTCGCCGACCTTCAGCCCCAGGGTGGCATCTTCAAATTCTTTGAGCATCTGGCCGTCGCCCAGAATGAACTGGAAGTCTTGCGCCTTGCCGCCTTCAAACAGCTCGCCGTCGATCTTGCCTTCAAAGTCCACCGTGACGCGGTCACCGGTGCTGGCACCGGCGTCGTGGGCACGCTGGCTGAAGGTACGACGCTGCTTGCGCAGGATGTCGATGGTCTTTTCAATCGCAGCATCCGACACGTCAGCGGCGACTTTTTCAACTTCGGCGCTCGACAGGTCGCCAATCTTGACCTCGGGGAACACTTCAAACACCGCTTCAAAGCTGTATTGACCTTCGGGTGCGCCTTCTTTTTCGTTGATCTTGGGCTGGCCCGCCACGTGCAAGCCCGCTTCGTTGGCCGCGTTAAAGAATGCCTCACCCACCTTATCGTTGATGACTTCATAGTGCACCGAATAGCCGTAGCGCTGCGCCACCACGTTGGTGGGCACTTTGCCCGGACGGAAACCGTCCATTTTGACGGTGCGCGCGAGCTTCTTCAGCCGTGCCGACACCTCGGACTGAATGGTCTCGATGGGCAAACTCAGCGTGATCTTGCGTTCGAGCTTGTCTAGCGTTTCTACTTCTACGGCCATGTTTCTCTCCAAAAAATGTGTGGTGCGCGGGGCGGGACTCGAACCCGCACACTGTTGCCAGCGTCAGGACCTAAACCTGGTGCGTCTACCAATTTCGCCACCCGCGCAAATAAAGGGGGGCGGGTAAACACCGCCCCCCAGGAATTGGTTCGGCGCGCATTTTAACCCGAGGCCCCGCCTTATTTGACCGGGGCTCAGCGGCTGCTGGGCGTAACGCGAAACCAGGCAGCGTACATGGCCGGTAACGCCAGCAGCGTCAGCACGGTGGCCACGATCAGCCCACCCATGATGGCCACCGCCATCGGCCCCCAGAATACCGAGCGGCTCAGCGGAATCATCGCCAGCACCGCCGCCGCTGCGGTCAGCACGATCGGGCGCAGGCGGCGCGTAGCAGCGCCGACAATCGCTTCCCAGGCCAGCACACCGCGGGCGCGGTCTTGCTCGATCTGGTCGATCAAAATCACCGAGTTGCGCTGAATCATGCCCATCAGGGCAATCACGCCCAGCAGTGCCACAAAACCAAATGGGCGATTCAACAGCAAAAGCGCACCAGCCACGCCGGCGATGCCCAGCGGCCCGGTCAGGAACACCAGCACGGCGCGGCTGAAGCTGTGCAGCTGCAGCATCAGCAGCGTGAAAGTGATGAACAGCATCACCGGCACGCCCGCCACAATGCTGCTGGAGCCTTTGGCGCTCTCAGCTACCGCACCAGCCACCACAATGTGGTAAGCACTCTGGCCAGCCTGCGCCCACTGGGCCTCAAGGCGTTTAAGCTGGGGCAACAGTTCATTGGTCACGGTGGCACCCTGCAAGCCTTCAACAATATCGCTTTGGACAGTGATGGCGTAGTCGCGGCTTTCACGCCACATCACCCCCGGCTCCCAGGTGAACACCGGTTTGGCAATTTGCGTCAACGGAATCGACTTGCCCGACGCGGTGGGCAGGTAGGCGTTGGCAATGTCGGTGATGGCGTTGCGCTCGTCTTGCGGCTGGCGCAGCACGATGTCGATGAGCTTGTCGCCCTC
>PFKL01000003.1 GCA_002784245.1 Comamonadaceae bacterium CG_4_10_14_3_um_filter_60_75 | reverse complement strand
CGGACAATCCAGAATCGGCATGATGTGCAGCAGGTTGATGCCCAGGTCCTGCAGGTAGGGCAGTTTGGTGCGCAGGCCTTTCAGGTCGTCGCTAAAACGGTCGCAATACAGCGCCATACCGACCCACTTCTGGCTCAAGAACCAGTTGTAGTCGCGCTCGCGGGCCAGGTCTGACTTGCGTAGTTGCGGGCTGCGTTCCATGTAGCGCACCGCTAGCGTCTCGACCAGATTGACCATGTGCGCCTTGAAGTCGGGACGCTCACCGTAGAGCAGGTGAAACAGCGAATGGATAGCGTAAAAATTGGCCCCCAGACGGGTGTAAAAATGACGCAGCCGATGCTCGCCGATCTCGGGCTTGAGCTCCATCAGGATCTCGTTCAACATGGCATGGGATGCTTGTTCGTACATCAGTCCTCTCCAGAAAGTTTCAGTTGTTGTGCGCGCAGCCAAGCGTCCAGCGCCGGGTGGTGGTGGGCCACACCTTCAAGAATACCGGCGCTGTAATTGCCGTTCATGCCCAGGTAGCCGCCCTGGGCCAGATACAAATGGCCTGCGGCGGCTGAATTGGCATTGGTCACCCGGCTTTTTACCTGCGCGTCGGCATTGGCCACCAGCACGGCGGGCAGGCCGCTGAGCAGCACGTCGAGGTCGTTGCCGCTGTCACCCGCAAACAGGGTGTGGTCATTCTGAAAGCCTTGTTGTGCCATCAGGTAACGGATCGCGTGCAGCTTGTTGGCGCTGGCCGGCAGTACATCGAGCAAGCCCACGCCGGCAGGTTCGTCCACGCTCCAGATCAGGTTGGCCCTGATGTGGGCCTGTTGCAGGCGGGCTTGCACTGCGCGCATCAGGCTTGGCGCATTTTCGGCCAGCGCCGCGAAGTAGCTCAATTTGTGGCGATTCTGCTGTTGCGCCGGCTGCAGTTGCAACGCAGGCACATCAGCCAGCAGGCGGCACAAGTCGGCGTGCAACAAACCCTGCCAGTCCGACGCAATATGAGCGCACCAAACCTCGTCTTGCAGCCAAGCTGCTGGTGCGACGTGGTACAGCGTCGAGCCGACATCGGCGATGACAAAATCAGGTGCGGGCAGGTTGAACTGGCCAACAGCTTGCTCGATGAGCGCTCGGTGTCTGCCGCTCACATAGGCCAGTGTCACGTCCTTGCGGCCCACCAGTTGCCTGAACAGTGCCAGCGCGCCCAGGGATTCGGGCTGGGCGCCATTGGCAATCAAGGTGCGGTCGAGGTCTGTGCAAAGCAGCAAGCGCGTCATGCCGCCGACTCAGGACGAGCGTCCGCAAAAAAGTTGTAGTGCGTCATGGCTTCCAGAATGCCAGCGGCGTGGGGTTGTTTTGAAAAATAGATTTTCTCGATGTTGGCCAGATCCGCCAGTTCGTCAAGATGGCGGTTGTCCACCACCACGCCCAGCGTGTTGCCGCGCAACATGTCGGCGTCGGCGCCGGTGACGCCGGCCACCAGTGTTTTCTCCAGCGGAAAACCAAATTGCCCGGCGCACCAGCGCAAGGCGAGGCCCTTGGAGGCGCGCAGCGGGAGCACGTCAAGGAACTGTCCAAAAGAAAAAATAACGTTCACCGCCTGCTCATTGCGCAGCAAAAGCTGCCGGATCTCGTTGACATGGGTCACTGCAGGGTCGACAAAATAGCTCAGTTTGAACACGCTCTGGTTGCCTCTGGGCTGCAGCGTCAGCCCCGGCACGTCCTTGAGGCAATCGCGCACCGCCTGACGGTTCCACAGGTGGTCGATGTGGCGCGCCCACGTCGTGTCCTCGGTCAGGTTGGGCGCGTAATGGATCTGCGTGCCCTGCCCGGTGATCAGCACATCCGGCTGCGGAATGTTGTTCCGCTTTAACGTGCTCAAGGCATCGTCCAGGCTGCGGCCGGTGGCAATGCCGAAAATGATGGCCTTGCGGTGCGCGTGCATGGTTTGCAGAAACGGCACCAGTGCCGCCGTGTCGCCGATCAGGTTCTGATCCAGACTGGCAAAGAGCGCCTGCTCACGGAACACGCCGGCGCGCCGCTTCAAAACCATGCGGGCGATGGGCTCGGTTTTTTCCACCAGCGGCTGAAGCACCACCAGGTAGCTTGCCACATGCGCCGACCACGAATAGAAATGCCGCACGCCCGCAATGCCGTTGCTGGCCAAGCGCCGCCAGGCCGTCCGGTCAGACAGTGTTTGCAGCAGTGTGGCGGCCATCGCTGCCTTGTCCAGCGGGTTGATCAAATGGCCGTTCTGGCAGTTGCGAATGATGTCGATCGGGCCACCGTCCTCGGTGGCCACGATCGGCAGCCCGCAGGCCGCCGCCTCGATCAGCGTCAGGCCAAAAGGCTCGGTCAGCGCCGGGTTGGCAAAAACGCCGTGTGAGGCCGCCGCCAGCCGGTACAGCTCTGCCACTTCTCCTTGTTGGTGGTGTTTGGGGTAGGCCACCTTGCCGTAAAGGTCATATTTGTCGATCGCCAGCAGAATGTCGGTGAGCACCGCTTTTGCGACGTCGCCCATCTCCGTAATGTCGTAGCGATTGCCTGCCACGATGACCAGGTTGGCAGCGTCCTGCAAGGCCGGACATTCGCCATAGGCTTCAATCAGCGCCACCAGGTTTTTCTTCGGGTCAGGGCGCGACAAGGCAAGAATCATCGGTTTGTTGGGCTCACTCAAGTAGCGCTTGAGCACCATCGCGATCGGGCTTTTTTTCTCATCGCCCAGCGGCGGGAAAAATTGCGCCAAGTCGGTCCCCGGTGGCACCACCCGCATGCGCTCAGGCTGGTAAAAATCGTACAGGCCGTACTGCTGCTCGATCTCCTGCTGGGTACTGGTGATGACGCGCTCGGCGCTGCCCAGCGTGGTTTCTTCGGCCTCGATGCGACGCGAGATGTGGTATGTTGACTCGATCTCGCTGCGCTTGATGCCGCTGGCCAGCAGCTGCTGGCGCTTGTTGCGGCCAAGCGAATGGCCGGTATGCACCAAGGGAATGCCCAGCTGGTGCGACAGGAGCGAGCCCACGTACCCGGCATCGGCGTAATGGCTGTGAATCACATCGGGCAGGCGCGGCTGGCTCTGCAGAAAAGTCAGTACATTGTCCGAAAAGTTCTCCAGCGAATCCCACAGCATTTCCTTGCGCAGGTACTTTTCTTCGCCGCATTCGATGCGCACGATGCCGGCCTTGTTCGACAGCGGCTCCAGCACCTGGGCGTAGTCGACGCTGATCAGGGGGTCGATCACACGGCGCGTCAGCAGCACCACTTTTTCGACATCCTGGTGCTCACCCAGCGCGCGCGCCAGTTCCACTACATATTTGGTCTGGCCGCCAGTGTCGGCATCGCGCCCCAGCTCCAGGTCGTGCCCACGGATCAGACCGTGCACACTGATCAGGACAATGAACAAGGGTTTTTTGGCGACGGTCACTTGCTTTTTCATAGCTCCCACGCCTCAAGGAACGGCTGATAAAAGTCCAGCGCATCGGGAATGGCGCCGCGAATGCCACAAAGGGCTGCCGCAAACGCATTGGCCCGTGCCAGCATCACATCCGTTGGCCAGTGCCGCAGGATGCCCAACAAATACACGGCGGCAAAACCATCACCGGCGCCGACCGTGTCGACCACCGCTTTAGCCAAAGGGCTGGCACCCGCCGCGGCCACCTGGCCATTGCGGTCCATTTGCCAGGCCCCGTCCGCGCCGCAGGTGACCACCACGTGTGCCATATCGAAGTGGCGCATCAGCTCACTCGCCTGGCCAGGCGGCTGGCCTGACGACAGCCCGAACAGCTCGGCCAGTTCCTTCAATTCCTGGTCATTGAGTTTGACGATAGTGGCCATTTTCAGGGAAAAAGCCAGCGTCTCTTTGCTGTACCAGGGCGCGCGCAAGTTGACATCCAGAAATTTGCTGGCCTGCGTGCTTTGCAGCAGGGTGGCCAGCGCGCGCCGCGAGGCCACATGCCGTTGCGCCAGCGTGCCGTAATACACCAGCGCCGGGGTCTGCCGTGGCGTCACCTGGCGCAGTGTGTCGGGGTCGATGAAGTCGTAGGCCTGCTGGTCAAGGATTTCAAAACGATGCCCGACGTCTTGCAGATGCACCCTGACCTGCCCGGTCGGGTGCTGGC
Source organism: Comamonadaceae bacterium CG_4_10_14_3_um_filter_60_75 (assembly GCA_002784245.1). Taxonomy (GTDB): domain Bacteria; phylum Pseudomonadota; class Gammaproteobacteria; order Burkholderiales; family Burkholderiaceae_C; genus Rhodoferax. The sequence goes on along the minus strand of PFKL01000003.1, from coordinate 2,916 downwards.
TGTCCAGCTGAATGCCACGGGTTGCCATGCCACTGCCGACCATGGTGGCGAGCACTTGCCGGCCCAGCGCATCGTCGCCCACGCGCGACAGTAGCATCGGCGCACAACCAAAGGCCTGCAGGTGCCTGGCGACGTTAAAGGGCGCGCCTCCCAGCACCGAGCGCTCAGGAAACATATCAGCCAATACCTCACCAAACAGCGCGACCCGGCTGTGAGTCGGGTTGGCTGGCGTTGGCGTCTCTGGGGCGAAAATAGGCGATGTCAAGGGTGAAATCCTTTGCAGTCAGGTGGCATAAAACCGCCTTCATTGTGCAACGGTCAGCGCCAGCCAGCAAAGAGTTGCAATGCAGCCGAGCTCTCAGTATGTGAAGAAGCTGGCAAATTTCTGGCCGCTTGCCGCATCCTCACCGGGATCGACACGCCAGCCGACCCAGGTGGCCTGGGCATGCGCTGTGGCCGCTGGTTATCGGGATCGACCTGGCTTGGAAAGTTGCGCCCGAGGGCAAACTTGGCCTTGCACAGGCAATGAGACTCAGTTTTGCTGCATCCCCGCCACCAGTTGCGCCAAGTTGTGGTTCATCATCTTCATGTAGGTGGGAGCCGGGCCGCTGGCCTTTGACAAGGCATCCGAGTACAGCGTGGCGTCCACGCTCACGCCCGCGTCCTTGCTGAGCTGCGCGATCAGCTTGGGGTTGCTCATGTTTTCCACAAACACGGCCTTGATCTTTTCGCGCTTGATCTGGCGAATCAGCTGCGCCACGTGTTTGGCGCTGGGTTCGCTGTCGGTGTTCACGCCTTCGGGCGCCAGCATGGTGATGCCATAGCGTGCAGCCAGGTAGCCAAACGCATCGTGCGAAGTAATCACCTTGCGTTTGGTCGGCGCAATCGCATCAAACTGCGCCTTGGCCTGCGCATCAAAGTCTTTGAGCTGTTGGGCATAGGCCTCGGCGTTGGTCTGGTAGATGGCGGCGCCACTGGGATCTACCTTGGCCAGACCGGCGGCGATGTTGTTCATATACTGCACCACATTCAGCGGGTTTTGCCAGGCGTGCGGGTCGGTCTCGGCGTGCGCATGGCCTGCCTCAGCAGCCATCTGGCGTGGTTTCACGCCTTTGGACGCCACCACCGTTTCGCCCTTGTAACCGGCAGACTTGGCCAGCTTTTGCGCCCAGGGCTCAAAGCTCAAGCCGTTCACCACAAACAATTTGGCACTCAGCACCGTCCGGGCGTGCGCCGGGCTGGGGGTGAATTCGTGCGCGTCGGCATCGGGCCCAGCCAGCGTGGTGACTGCCACCCGCTCGCCACCGACCACTTTGACCAGATCGCCCAGAATGCTGAACGAGGCCACCACGGGCAAAGGCTCAGCAGCCTTGGCCTGGGTCGAAAACAAGCCGCTGGCAACCAGGGCAGAGAGCGCAATACGCTTGAGTGTGTTGCGTTTCATGGATTTCCTTTCAGGGACAAAAAATCAACCCACCCGGTGCGGGCGTTTCAAAATTTGCGGCAACCAGCCGCCAGGCGACACCAGCAGCGACACCAGGTACAACACGCCAGCGCAGCCAATGATGGTGGGGCCGCTGGGCGTGTCGAGGTGGTACGACAGCAGCAGCCCGGCCACCCCGGCCACAGCGGCTTGCGCGCTGGCGTTGAGCAGTTGCGCGGCCAGGCTGTCGTGCCACAGCCGCGCCGATACGGCAGGCAGCATCATCAAGCCCACCGCCATCAGCGTGCCCAGGGTTTGAAACCCGGCCACCAGGTTCACCACCACCAGCATCAAAAACACTTGCTGCCAGACCCAGCCACGGTTCCAACTGCGCCCGGCAGCAGCGGCCAGAAACACCGGGTCAAACGTTTCCAGCACCAAGCCGCGGTACAGCGCGGCCAGCAGGATGACGCTGACGCTGGCCACCCCAGCCACCAGCAGCAAGCCGGGCGCATCCACGCCCAGCGCGCTGCCAAACAGAATGTGTAGCAAGTCGAGCTGGCTGCCCTGGCGCGAGATCAACGTTACGCCCACGGCCAACGCCAGCAAATACATGGCGGCCAAGCTGGCGTCTTCCTTGAGCGTGGTGGCGCGGCTGATGACACCGGCAATCGCTGCCACCAGCAGACCCGCGGCCACACCGCCCAGCGCCATGGCTGGCAGCGACAAGCCCGCCAGCATGAAACCCACCGCCACGCCGGGCAGCACCGCGTGGCTCAAGGCATCGCCGAGCAAGCTCATGCGCCGCAGCGTCAAGAACACACCCAGTGGCGCGGCGCTGATGGCCAGCGTCAGCGTGGCCACCAAGGCGCGGCGCATGAAGGCAAATTCGGCAAACGGGCCAACGATCAAGTCCCACAGGGTTTGCAGTGTGGTGCTCATGAGTGTGACCCGGCCACGGATTCATCGGTGTGGCAAATCTCGGCCTCATCGTCCCAGGCTTCGGCCAGGGCGCGCGCGCGCTGCAAATTCGGTTCGGTCAGCACCTGTGCGGTAGGCCCCCAGGCCACCAGTTCGCGCGCCAGCAGCACGGTCTGGTCAAAGTGCGCGCGCACTTGTGCGTCGTCGTGCAGCACGGCAATCACGGTGCGGCCTTGGCCGTGCCATTGGTGAATCAAATCCAGCAAAGCAGCGGTGGTGCGCGAATCCATGGCGTTGAAGGGTTCGTCGAGCAAGATCAGCTCGGCGTCTTGCATCAGCAGCCGGGCAAACAGCACGCGCTGGAACTGCCCGCTAGAGAGCGATCCCACCGCGCGCGCCTCAAAGCCCTCCAGTCCCACGGTTTTGATGGCAGCATCGGCGCGCGCCAGCAGCTCGCGGCTGGCAGCGCCGAAAGCGCCCACCGCACTCCAGCAACCCAGCAGCACGCAGTCGCGCACCTGCAGCGGAAAACTGCGGTCGATCTCGGTGGCTTGCGGCAGGTAGGCGATGCG
>PFKL01000047.1 GCA_002784245.1 Comamonadaceae bacterium CG_4_10_14_3_um_filter_60_75 | reverse complement strand
TGAATGGTGAACTGGTGGATGCTCAAGTTACCAACAGGCGACTTAAGGGAACTGATGCCAACGGCACCAATTGCCGGCGTGTCCATGACCACCGGTGCACCGTTAACTTCAAATTCCGGGTTTAAGCCCATGAATTTGGACGGCAGAAGGTCTGCATGCCACAAAGGGACCAAGACACGTGTTTTGAATCCTTTGATGTGGTCGTTCTGGACATCAAGAAAGTAGGGAACGATCTGTGCATCCTGCGGGTCCGGATTGAGGTACACATCAAAGCGCGCCATGCTGATCCTCAACACGACCATCACCCAGAGACTTCCCCCAAGTTCGATACTTTGCCAGTGGCAAACCATACTTGGCCACCCGTTCGTTGTAGGCGGCCATGGCCTCTTTGTTGTCTTCGTTCCATTTTTCCCAGTAACGCCGTTTGACTTCGTCCGCCAGCAGTGTGTTGACGGTTTGCGACAGGTTCATGCCCATCTCGCGAGCAGCTTCCAGCACCTTGACGTTGAGTGACAGGTTGGTGGCCTTTTTGGTGGCATTTTCAAAATTCAGCATGAGTGAACTCCATGAATCATGCGCACAGTATATGCGTATGCTTGATGATTTTGGGCTTACCTGGGTGTCAGCACCCGCCCTGGGTTCATCAAATTCTGCGGGTCCAGCGCTTGTTTGATGGCGCGCATCAAGCTCAGCGCGACCGGTGATTTGTAGTGCGTCAGGTGCGCTACTTTCAGGCTGCCGACGCCATGCTCGGCCGAGATGGAGCCGCCAAACGCCGCCACCGAGTCAAACACAATACGGTTCACTTCGGGCTCGCGCTCACGCAAGAACACGGCGGCATCCACACCCAGTGGGGCTTGCACGTTGTAGTGCAAATTGCCGTCGCCCAGGTGGCCAAAGTTGACCAGCCGCACGCCGGGAATGGCAGCCGCCAGCAGCGCGTCGGTGGCCTGCACAAACGCCGGGATGCGTGAGATGGGCACGGAAATATCGTGTTTGATGTTCAGGCCTTCTTCGGCTTGCGCCAGCGGAATGCTCTCGCGCACTTGCCACAGCGCTTGCGCTTGCGTCAGGTTCTCTGCTACCACCGCGTCCGTCACGCAACCGGCCTCGAGTGCGGCTTCCAGCAGGGCTTCAAAACGCGCGCGGGCGTGTGCCTCGGATTCATGATCCGAGTTTTCCAGCAGCACGCAAAACGGCGCGGTTTGCCACAGCGGCACCCGCAGTTGTTTGAAGTGCCTGTTCACCAACTCGAGGGCAAATTGCCCCATCACCTCAAAGCCGGTCAGCCCCGCGCCCAGGTGGCGGTGTGCCAGGCCTAGCAGCGCAACAGCAGCGTCCATTGACGGCACGGCGGCCCAAGCAGTGAGCTGGGCGGCGGGCAGGGGGCTGAGCTTCATCGTGGCGGCGGTGATGATGCCCAGCGTGCCCTCGGAGCCGATATAAAGGTGGCGCAGGTCGTAGCCGGTGTTGTCTTTGCGCAGGCCACTCAAACCGTTCCAGATGTCGCCCTGCGCCGTCACCACCTCCAGCCCCAGGCACAGCTCGCGCGCGTTGCCCCAGCGCACCACCTGCGTGCCGCCAGCGTTGGTGCCCAGGTTGCCGCCCAGCGTGCACGAGCCTTCGGCGGCCAGGCTCAAAGGGAACAAGAAACCGGCTTCATGGGCGCGCTCTTGCAGGGTTTGCAGAATGCAACCAGCCTCGGCCGTCAGTGTCAAATTGGCGGGGTCAATCTGGCGCACAGCGTTCAGGCGTTGCAGGCTCAGCACCATCTGCTGACCCGAATCATCTGGCGTAGAGCCCACCACCAGCCCGGTGTTGCCGCCTTGCGGCACGATGCTGATGCCGCTGTGCGGCTGTGCCAACCGGTGCGCGGCACAGGCTTTGACCACCCGCGCCACCTCGTTGGTATTGGCCGGGCGCACCACCGCCAGTGGCTTGCCCTGGCTACGTTTGCGCCAGTCTTGCGTCCAGGCGCTCAAGTCACCTTGCGTGAGCACATGGGCGCTGCCCACGATGGCGGTCATTTCATTCAGCAGGGCGTTCATGGCCAGGGGCGTCATCAGTCACGATATGGGGGGTGCGCAAGCGCAGGCGCACATGCAGTGCGCAGGCGGCAAATAACAACAGGCACAGCACAATTTCTGCCATCGCCAGCGTGTTGCCAGGGGGTGCGTCGCTGTAGGCGCGCACCACGCCTTCGGTGAAATACAGCCACACCATCAGGCTGACCCAACGGTAGGTGTACATACGGTTTTTCAGCAAACCTGCCAGCGGCAGGCACAGCGGCAAGACCTTGAGCGCCAGCCAAGAACCGCCGGGGCGAATCGGTGCCAGCCAGAGTTCCCATGCCAGGCCCAGCGCAATTAGCCCGAGCAGGCTGGCAACCGCCAGCAGGCGGGTGGCGGCAACCGGGCCAGAGGGCGCGCGGGCAGGGACAATTTCGGATGCGTTCATCGGGGTGGCATCATAGCGGCCATGACTAATTTGCCCCAGCACCCCAGATCCTGGCCCCAGCGGATGGAGGAGTTTTTGCAGAACCTGCGCCGTTTTCCCTGGAAAAACACTGCCCAAACCCTGTGGGAGCGCTTCCGTGAGGATCGCCTGGGCCTGACCGCCAGCAGCCTGACCTTCACCACCACCATTGCGCTGGTGCCGTTTGTGACGGTGGTGCTGGCGGTGTTCACCGCGTTTCCAATGTTTGCCAAGTTGCAGGGCGTGCTGCAAAAGTGGCTGGTTGAAAGCCTGATTCCAGACAATATTGCGCGCCAGGTGCTGGGTTACCTGACGCAGTTTGCAGGAAAAGCCAGCAAGCTTGGCGGCGTCGGGTTGGCCGTGTTGTTTGTGACGGCGCTGGCATTGATTTTGACCATTGACCGCACCATGAACGGCATTTGGCGGGTTCGCCAGCCGCGCCCGCTGGGCCAGCGTGTGTTGGTGTATTGGGCGGTAATGACGCTGGGGCCGCTGCTGCTGGCGGTGAGCCTGAGCATCACCTCGTACGCGCTGTCCGCTTCCAAAGGTGTGGTGGGCGTGATGCCAGGGGGTATTCAACTTTTGCTGGACTCGCTGCAATTCGCGTTGCTGGCCTGGGGCATGGCTGCGCTGTACCACTATGTGCCCAATACCTCGGTGCGCTGGGGCCATGCCTGGGCTGGCGGGCTGTTTGTGTCGGCCGGGTTCGAGCTGGCCAAGCAATCGCTGGTGTGGTACTTGAGTCATGTACCAACCTATTCGGTGTTGTACGGGGCCTTTGCCACCGTGCCCATTTTGCTGATCTGGATTTATGTCGGTTGGGTCATTGTGTTGCTGGGCGCAGTGATTGCCGCCTATCTGCCCAGTCTGCTGATGGGCGTCAAGCGCCGCGCGCGGGCGCATGGTTGGCAGTTTTTGCTGGCCATTGAGGTATTGCAGCAGCTTGACCGGGTTCGCCTGTCACCCGACAAGGGCTTGAGTTCAGAGCAGTTGGCTACAGTATTGCAGGTGGATCAGCTGCAGTTGGAGCCTGTGCTGGAGGCGCTGCTGGCGCTTGATTGGGTCGGCTTGTTGCAGGAAGACCGCACCGATGCCAGCGCGCGTTGGGTGCTTCTGGCTGACCCAAAAGTGGTTTTGCTGGAGCCGTTGTTGAGCCTGCTGCTCTTGCAACGTGAGACCAGCACACAAAATTTATGGGACAGCAGCCGATGGGCCAGTCTGACCTTGCGTGATGTGCTATGAAATCTGAAAAATTTTGGTTGTGCATGATTTGCAACAGGTTTTGGGATACGCTTTAAGTAGATCGCAAAACAGGTAGACAATCAAACATCCGGGCCGGTCCTTGTTTGTTCTTCGGAGAAATTTTTGTCAACTTCTGAAAAGTTGAAAAGGCCGATTTTTTACGGCCTCATGGCGTTTGCCCTCGCGCTGGCGATCAGCACAGCTGTGGTTGCAACGCTGGCCAAGTCGCGCCGGCAGATCGAACGTAGCAACGCTTCGGCGGTAGCGGCGGCGCATGCCCAGGCGTTGCAAAAAAATCTGCTGCAGGCCTTGTCGGCAACGCATGCGCTGGCCTCATGGGTGCGGTTGGGCAACGGTGATATTGCGCAGTTTGACGCGCTGGCCAGCGACATGTTGCCTTTATACCCCGGCGTCTCGGCGCTGGCGCTGGAGCCCGGTGGCGTGATCAGGCGTATTGCCCCGCTGGCAGGCAATGCCGACGCCATTGGTCTGGATTTGTTGCAACATCCCGACCGTGAAAAGGAAGCACACCTGGCGCGCGACAGCGGCCAACTCACGCTGGCCGGGCCGTTCAATCTGGTGCAGGGTGGTCTGGGTGCCCTCGGGTTTTTTCCGGTGTTTCTTGCCGATGCGCAGGGGCGACAAGTTTTTTGGGGTTTTACCAACGTGATTTTGCGTTTACCCGAGGCTTTGGGGTCGGCGCAGTTTGGTCATTTGGTCAAGCAAGGATTTGATTACGCGCTTTGGCGGGTAGATCCGGCAACGGGTGGCCGTCAAGTGATTGCGCAGGCAGGGCCGGACCTGACGGTGCCGGTTGATTTCAAGCTGGATGTGCCCAACGCGCAGTGGACGTTGAGCATTGCGCCCATGGCTGGCTGGAGCCATTCCGGCCGACGCTATGAAGAATTTGCGCTGGGCTTGTTGCTCAGCGCGGTGATAGGCTGGTTGACGTTCAAGGCCTTGTCGGGCAAGGAGCAGACCAAAAATTTGACGCGTGATCTCGATAGCCGCACAAATGAACTCGCCCAAGCGAACCAGCAGCTCAACGAAACCCTGAATGCGCTGCCTGACCTGTTGTTTGAGATTGATCTGCACGGGCGTTACCTCAAAGTTCACACGCCGCGCCAGCAATTGCTGGTGGCGCCGCCTGAACGCTTGCTTGGACGAACGGTCCAAGACGTGATGCCGTCCGACGCCGCAGCGGTATGTATGGCGGCGTTGCAAGAAGCCAACGGATGTGGGGTGTCGATTGGGAAGCAGTTGGCGTTGGCGTTACCGCAGGGCACGCGGTGGTTTGAACTGTCGGTTTCGCGCAAGAGTCATGCTGACGGTCAGGAGCCGACGTTTGTGGCCTTGTCCCGCGATGTGACGCTGCGCAAACTGGCCGAACAAAAAGTCGAGCGCTTGACCAGGCTGTACGCTGCGTTGAGCCAGTGCAATCAAGCCATTGTGCATTGCCGCGACGAAGCTGAATTGTTTGCCATTCTCTGTCGCGATGCAGTCAATTTTGGTGGCATGAAGTTAGCGTGGATTGGCAAACCCGATACCGCAGGGCAGTCGGTATTTCCGGTGGCCTGGTTCGGCGACGGCGCCAGTTACCTGGAAGGCGTGGGTGTCAGCCTGGATCCGGCCAACCCCGCCAGCCATGGGCCGGTGGGTACCGCCATGCGCGAAGATCGCCCCTGCTGGTGCCAGGATTTCCAGAGCGATCCGGCCACCGCGCCGTGGCACGAACGTGCCCGGCAGTATGGCTGGGCGGCAGTGGCGAGCCTGCCGCTCAAGCAAAAAGGGCAGGTCGTTGGCGCTTTTTCAGTGTACTCGGGTGTTGTTGACGCGTTTGATGAACCCGTGCAGGCGCTGTTGATGGAAATGGCGATGGACATCAGCTACGCGCTGGATCGCATGGCCGACGATCGTGATCGCCAGCAGGTTCAGCAGCGTTTGCTGGAAAGCGAAGAGCGTTACCGCACCGCGTTTCGCACCAGCCCCGACGCGGTCAACATCACCCGCTTGTCAGATGGTTTGTACCTGGACGTCAACGACGGCTTTACCCGTTTGACCGGGTGGAGTTACGACGAAACGGTCGGTCAAACAGCAGCACAAATCAGTATCTGGCGGGATGGAGCCGACCGTCAGCGGCTGGTCGATGCGTTGCGCCAGGATGGCCGTTGTACCAATCTGGTTGCCGATTTTGTCAAGAAAGACGGTGGCGTCATTCACGGGCTGATGTCGGCTGAATTGGTGCGTCTCAACGGTGTGGATTGTTTACTGTCGATCACCCGTGACGTGACCGATATGCGTCGTGCTGAAGCACAAATTGAGCGCCTGGCGCATTTTGACCAGCTCACTGGCTTGCCCAACCGCAGTCTGGTACGCGAACATTTTGAGCTGATGCGCAGTCTGGCCCAGCGTGGCAGCGAGCGTCTGGCCATGATGTTTCTGGACCTGGACCACTTCAAGAGCATCAACGATACCTTGGGGCACAGTGTGGGCGACCAATTGTTGATCGAAGTGGCGCGTCGGCTGACGGCTGCGCTGCGTGCGCAAGACAGCTTGTCGCGTATGGGGGGTGATGAATTCATTTTGTTGTGTCCCGCTGTGGACGCCGAGGGTGCCGCCCAGGTGGCGGGCAAGATCATCCAGGCTCTGGCTGCGCCCTGCTTGATTGACCGCCTGGAGTTGGCCAGCACGGTGTCCATTGGCATTGCCATGTACCCCGAAGACGGGCAGGACTTCGAGACCCTGTCCAAGAACGCCGACACGGCAATGTACCGCGTCAAGCAGGCGAATCGCAATAATTTTTGTTTCTTTACCCAGGAGATGCAGGCTCAGTCCGAGCGCGCACTGAGCTTGGTCAATGCCATGCGACACGCCATTGAACGGCATGAGTTTGCGCTGTATTACCAGCCCCAAATTGCACTGCAAGACGGGCGCGTCGTCGGGGCCGAGGCCTTGCTGCGCTGGCGCAATGCCGAATTTGGCGCCTTGTCGCCGATGGAGTTCATCCCGATCGCCGAAGACAGTGGCCAGATACTGGAAATTGGTGAATGGGTATTGCGCACCGCCGTGGCCCAGGCCAAAGCATGGCAAGAAACAGGCTTGCCAGCGTTGACCGTTGCCGTTAACTTGTCGGCGGTGCAGTTTCGCCATCCGAACCTGTTTGACTTGATCATGCAGATACTGGAAGAAGCAGAGTTGCCGCCGCAGTATCTTGAAATTGAATTAACCGAAGCCACCGCCATGGATAACCCGGTGTCAGCCATCGCGCTGATGAACCGTTTGCACGAACGCGGTGTAGGAATGTCGATCGACGACTTTGGCACCGGTTA
>PFKL01000132.1 GCA_002784245.1 Comamonadaceae bacterium CG_4_10_14_3_um_filter_60_75 | reverse complement strand
GCTTGCAGATCGTCCAGCGCCGCAGCCAGGCTGCCGGGTTCTTCCTCGTACTGCGCCAGTTTGCGCTGTAACTCCAGCCGTGAGTATTCACGTGTGCCCAGCAGACGCAGGGCGCGGCCCTTGAGTGAAGGCGCATCAAAGGCCACGTTGTGTGTCTTTATTTGCTATTTTTAAAGAAGCTACTAGCGCTTGTATTCAAAGGGCTAGACGGCTTTTTTGCTTGTAGCTTTTGCGCTGGCTTCCGGGGCTTCAGGGCCTGCCATGAGCGCAATACCCAGCGAGGCGCGCACCTTGTTTTCAATTTCACGCGCCAAATCCGGGTTTTCTTTCAAAAACTCACGGGCGTTGTCGCGGCCCTGGCCAATTTTTTCACCGTTGTAGGCGTACCAGGCACCAGATTTGTCCAGGATGTTGGCGTTGACCCCCATGTCGATGACCTCACCTTCGCGGCTGATGCCCAGGCCGAACATGATGTCGAATTCGGCCGTCTTGAAGGGGGGGGCCACTTTGTTCTTGACCACTTTCACTTTGGTTTCGTTGCCGATGGACTCATCCCCCTTTTTGATCGTGCCGGTGCGGCGAATGTCCAACCGGACGGAGGCGTAAAACTTCAGCGCATTGCCGCCGGTGGTGGTCTCTGGGCTGCCAAACATCACGCCGATCTTCATGCGGATCTGGTTGATGAAGATCACCATGCAGTTGGTCTTCTTGATGTGTGCGGTGAGCTTGCGCAGCGCCTGGCTCATCAGGCGGGCTTGCAAGCCGGGCAGGCTGTCGCCCATTTCGCCTTCCAGCTCGGCCTTGGGGGTCAATGCCGCCACCGAGTCGACCACGATCAGATCAACCGCGCCCGAGCGCACCAGGCTGTCGACAATTTCCAGCGCCTGCTCGCCAGTGTCGGGCTGGCTGATCAGCAGGTCTTGCAGGTTCACGCCGAGGTTTTGTGCGTACTGGATGTCCAGTGCGTGCTCGGCATCGACAAAGGCGCATTGGCCGCCGGTTTTTTGCATCTCAGCAATCACTTGCAGCGTCAGCGTGGTTTTGCCGGAAGATTCCGGGCCGTAAATTTCGACTACCCGGCCGCGTGGCAGGCCGCCCACGCCCAGGGCAATGTCCAGCCCGAGGGAGCCGGTGGAGACGACTTGAATGTCTTCAATCACTTCGCCCTCGCCCAGGCGCATGATGGTGCCTTTGCCAAATTGTTTTTCAATTTGCGCCAACGCCACTTGCAGGGCTTTGGCTTTTTCGGCGTTGACGGGGGGTTTGACGGGTGCATCCATGATGGTTCTCCTGAAGTTGCGATAGTGACAATTTAAGCAGGCTTGCATCCTCTGGTTTTAACGACAGGCTGGATGCTTGAACAGTAGTTTACACGGGTATTGAATTCATAAAACAGTATTTTTAGTCAATTTGATTTACTATTAGGCTGATGTCTGATTCCACGACTGTTCCCGGCTGGCGCCAGGCGCATTTGGGTCATTGGCTGGCGCAGGCGTTGCAGCGTTTTGACGCCCGTGTGCTGGTGCTGATGGCGCGCAATGCGCGCATGCCGCTGGCGCTGGCCAACCTGTGCGCGCGTGGGCACTTGACTGCGTCGCACGTCCACATCACCCGGCATCTGTCGCTGGCGGGTTCGCGTCTGAGCGATCTGGCGCAACGTGCTGGCGTCAGCAAGCAGGCCATGGGCAAGCTGGTCGATCAGTGCGAGGCGTGGGCGCTGGTGCAACGCGCGGCAGACCCGTTGGATGCGCGGGCGCGCCGGGTGGTTTTCACGGACGGGGGATTGGCGTGGCTGCAAGCCTACGAGGAAGCGGTGCGCCAGGCCGAGTCTGAACTGCGTGACGCCGTGGGGCCAGAAGTGGCTGCGGTGATCGCCATTGGATTGGAGGCGTATGCCGCCTAAAATGATTTCAGACAAGTGCGGGCCAGCCCGTCAAATGCAACGAACGGCCCCCGGCCTCACAGTAGGAGACAAGCATGCGGATTCTGATCGCAGAGGATGACCAGGTTTTGGCCGATGGCCTGTTGCGCACCTTGCGCAGTTCGGGTGCTGCGGTAGACCATGTCGCAAGCGGCACCGAGGCTGACGCGGCGCTGATGACCAATACCGAATTCGATTTGCTGATCCTTGACTTGGGGCTGCCCAAAATGCACGGGCTGGAGGTGCTGAAAAAACTGCGTGCCCGCGGCTCATCCTTGCCGGTGCTGATCCTTACCGCCGCCGACAGCGTTGAGGAGCGCGTCAAGGGGCTCGATTACGGTGCTGACGACTACATGGCCAAACCGTTCAGCCTGCAAGAGCTCGAAGCGCGGGTACGCGCCTTGAGTCGACGTGGCATGGGCGTGGCCAGCAGCACCATCAAGCATGGACCGCTCATTTATGACCAGGGCGGACGTGTGGCGACCATTGACGGGGTGATGGTGGAATTGTCGGCGCGCGAGCTGGGCTTGCTTGAAGTGCTGCTGCAGCGCGCCGGTCGTCTGGTCAGCAAGGATCAGCTGGTTGAGCGCCTGTGCGAGTGGGGCGAAGAGGTGAGCAACAACGCCATCGAGGTCTACATCCATCGCCTGCGCAAGAAAATTGAAAAAGGCCCGATCCGCATCGCCACCGTGCGCGGTCTGGGCTATTGCCTGGAAAAAATTCCGGGTTAACCGCAGCAACGCTGTCAAGCCGCTGTGAACATCTTCCAACGCGAACAGCGCTCGCTGTTTGGCGAGATTCTGGATTGGATGCTCACGCCGCTGCTGCTGCTGTGGCCGGTCAGTCTGGTGCTGACCTGGCTGGTGGCACAAAGCATTGCTGGCAAGCCGTTTGACCGGGCGCTCGAATACAACGTGCGCGCCATGGCGCAGCTCATCACCGTCAGCCGTGGTCAGGCCAGGTTTGTGCTGCCGCGCCCGGCGCGCGAACTGCTGCGCGCCGATGACTCGGACACGGTGTATTACCAGGTGATCGGACCCCGTGGCGAGTTTCTTAGTGGTGAACGCGACCTGCCAGCGCCGCCGGTAGATGACAGCCCCAGTACTGAAAAGGTGAGCATTCGCGACGATGTCGTCAAGGGCTATGACGTCAAAGTGGCCTATACCTGGGTCGAGCTACCCGACGCCGGGCCTGGGTTGGCGCTGGTGCAAGTGGCCGAAACGCTGGAAAAGCGCTCGGTTCTTGCCACCGAAATCGTCAAGGGCGTGATGTTGCCGCAGTTTGTCATTCTGCCCTTGGCGGTGTTGCTGGTGTGGCTGGCGCTGGTGCAGGCCATCAAACCGCTGCAACAGTTGGAAGACCGCATTCGCGCCCGCAAGCCCGACGATCTGAGTCCGATCGACGCACAGGCGGTGCCGCTGGAGGTCTCGCCGCTGGTGGATTCGGTCAACGACCTGTTGCTGCGCCTGACCGAGTCGATTGCCACGCAAAAGCGGTTTTTGGCTGACGCTGCGCATCAGCTCAAAACCCCTTTGGCCGGCTTGCGCATGCAGGCCGACCTGGCGCAGCTCGAAGGCGCCAGCGCCGAAGACCTCAAGCAGTCACTGCGCCAGATCGGACGTGCCAGCATCCGCGCAACCCACAGCGTCAACCAGTTGCTGGCGTTGGCGCGCGCCGAGAGCAACGGTTCGGCCATGCCGCGCATGCTCTGCGATCTGGCCGAACTGACCATGAGCGTGGTGCGTGACTGCGTGCCGCGCGCGCTGGACAAGCACATCGACCTCGGCTACGAGGGCACCCAGCCAGGCACGCCGGGCTGCACCGTGCTGGGTAATGCCACGCTGCTCAAGGAAATGGTGCGCAATCTGGTTGACAACGCCATCAACTACACGCCATCAAGCCTGGACCAGCCAGGCGTCATTACTGCACGTGTCTTGACCGATCCGTTTGGCCGCGCGCTGGTACTGCAGGTGGAAGACTCGGGCCCCGGGGTGCCTGAAGCCGAGCGTGAGCTGATCTTTCAGCCTTTTTACCGCGCGCTAGGCACCGAGGCCGACGGCTCTGGCCTGGGCTTGCCGATCGTGCTGGAGATTGCCAAACAAAACGGCGCCAGTGTCAGCCTGGAAGACACCCACCCGGGCCAGCATCCGCCTGGCGCGCGCTTCGTATTACGTTTTTCAGCGACGCTTGCCACCGACCCGCAGGCTTGATCAGCTGCACGGCAGCAACACCAGATCGGGTGCAGCCTCCTGGATATGCTGCAGCGCCGGCCGCTTGGGGTCGATGGCTGGCAAACGCAGGCGGAAACTGCTTGGCACAGGTCGAATCTGGGTCATTTTGGCGGTGCGCACGCCGCGTTTATTCAGGGCCTGCAACGCGGCTTCTGCATCGGCCTGCGAGCTGAATGAACCAAGTTTAAAACCAGGGGAAAGGCCAGGCACGTCGATCGCTTCGAACTTGATCTTGAGTTCTGCCAACTGAGCGCGCTTGGCTGCCTGCTCGGCCGGGCTACCAAAGCGGCCCATGTAAAGAATCCAGTGTGCAGGGGGCGCCTGTTCGTCGAACGTCCAGTCGCCCTGGGCCAGCTGCGCAGCGAGTACGGGCTGTACAGCCTGAACCTGGTCGGCGTCGATGGCATTACTGAGCAGACAGACCGTCGTAGCTGGTGCAAGGGGGGCAACGGGTGCACTGGCCGCGATCCGGGGAGCGGCTGCCGGGGTGACCGCGCGTGGCGCAAGCACCTTGATCGCTTCGGGGTGCACTTGTTGCGCCAGGCGCTGCGGCTCGCGCTGCTGCGCAGGGCCCCAGCCGTACGGCAGCAAATAACCCTGGCCCCAGGCGAAATAGCCAAGATTGAGCAACATCAATAGGAGCAAGATCAGGCGCAACATGGTTCGGACCTCAAACGAGGTGTGCGCTGGGCGCCACCAGCGGCCGCACGCTGACTTCGGCGCTGGTCACACGTTGCACGCCCTGGGCGGTCAGCACCAGCAGCGCGCCCGTTGCGTCGACCCCTTGCGCTGTGCCGTGTCTGTCATCACTGAGTGTGACGGCGACTTCTGCCAGGGCGTCTCGGGCATTGAAGGCAGCACGCAGCGGGGCAAAGCCGTGCTGCTCAAACCGGCGCAGCGTTTGCACCAGCGGCGCGGCTACGCACGCCAGTGCCTGTGCGGCACTGGTGCCGCTTGAAACTTCGGCCAGCCCTGCTGGCGCAGTCGACAAACCGTTGGTGCTTGGCGCCACGATGTTGATTCCCACGCCGATGACCGTAAAGCGGCTGTTTCGGGCTGCATCGCCGCCCCAGTTAACGGTTTCGACCAGAACGCCTGCGAGCTTGCGGTCATGCCACCACAAATCATTGGGCCATTTGAGTGCGATGTCGGGGTGCAGACTCTCGGCCAGACTCAAGCCGACCGCCAACGACAAGCCGGACCAGTCCTGCGGCGAGAGCGTTACCCCCAGTGAAAACATCAGACTGCCGGGCTTGCCCGGCGCGTCGGGGCAGTCAACCCATTGCCGACCCATGCGGCCACGACCGCTCAGTTGATGCTCGGCGACAAGCAGCACTGGATCGAACCGGCCCGCGCGGGCGCGGCGCATCAGTTCGGCGTTGGTGGAGTCAATCTCCGGGACAACTTCGACCTCGAAACCAGGCAGACCGGGCTCAATCGCTTGGCGGATCGATTCGCAGGGCCAGCGCGTGGCGGTCATGGCAGGCTACTTGCGGCGGCGCTTGGGTGCCAGCAAGGTGCCACGGCAACGCGCCGAACCGCACCAGCAGGGGTATTCGGCCTTGAGCTTGGGCGTGTAGCGCTCGTCGATGATCAGGCCGTAGTCGTAATGCAGTTCTTCGCCAGCGCTGATGTCGCGCAGCGCCTTGATGAAAACGCGCCCGCCTTCTTCCTGCGCCTCGCAATTACCGTCGCAGGAGTGGTTGATCCAACGTGACGAATTGCCACCGTGCAGGGCGTCGATCACGTGCTCTTCATCCATGTGGAAATAAAACGTGTGATTGGGGTCCGACGGGTCGTGCGGGTGGCGCGCCTGCGCTTCTTCCCAGGTGATGACCTCACCGACGTATTCAATAATGGTTTCACCTGCGGCAATCGGCTGCACGGCATAGACGCCCTTGCCGTGAATGCCGGAGCGGCGGACCTGGATGCGACGGGATTTTGTTGAGGTTTTGCTTGGCACGGTAAAAATTTGGTATCGTGAACTCGTATGGGTGCGCGCGTGCGCCCGCGAGCAAAAAGGATTGTAGTCAGATGAAAATTGCAGATGCCCCGAAGACCGCCATGGCCAACAAAACTTTGGTGATTGCCGAAAAGCCCTCCGTGGCGCAAGATATCGTGCGTGCCATGACGCCGTCGTCGGGCAAGTTTGAAAAACACGACGAGCATTTTGAAAACGACACCTATGTGGTGACCAGCGCCGTGGGCCACCTGGTGGAGATTGAAGCGCCCGAGCAATACGACGTGAAACGTGGCAAGTGGAGCTTTGCCCACCTGCCGGTGATTCCGCCGCACTTTGACCTCAAGCCCGTGGACAAGACCAAGTCACGCCTGAACGCGGTGGTCAAGCTGGCCAAGCGCAAGGACGTGGGCCAGCTCATCAACGCCTGCGACGCCGGGCGCGAGGGCGAGCTGATCTTTCGGCTGATCGAGCAGTACGCCGGTGGTGCCAAGTCGCTGGGCAAACCGGTGCAGCGCCTGTGGCTGCAAAGCATGACGCCGCAGGCCATTCGCGACGGCTTTGCCCACCTGCGCTCTGACGCGCAGATGCAGCCGCTGGCCGATGCCGCGCGCTGCCGCTCCGAGGCCGACTGGCTGGTCGGCATCAATGGCACCCGCGCGATGACGGCTTTCAACTCGCGCGATGGGGGTTTCTTTTTGACCACTGTGGGCCGGGTACAAACCCCCACTTTGAGCGTGGTGGTGGAACGCGAGGAATTGATCCGCGCGTTTGTCTCGCGCGACTACTGGGAAATTCACGCCACCTTTGCCGCGCAAGCCGGCAGCTACCCGGCCAAGTGGTTTGACCCGGCCTGGAAAAAAGACGCCGATGACGCCGAAAAGCGCGCCGACCGCGTCTGGCGTCAAAGCGAGGCGCAGGCGATTGCGGATGCCGTGCGCGGCCAGCAGGCCACCGTCACCGAAGAAAGCAAGCCCACCACCCAGACGAGCCCGCTGTTATTTGACCTGACCAGCTTGCAACGCGAGGCCAACGGCAAATTTGGCTTTTCCGCCAAGACCACACTGTCCATTGCCCAAAGCCTGTATGAGCGCCACAAGGCCCTGACCTACCCGCGTACCGATGCGCGCGCGCTGCCCGAAGACTATGTGCCGGTGGTCAAACAAACGTTTGAGATGCTGGCCGACTCTGGCATGAAACATCTGGCCCCGCACGCGCTGACG
>PFKL01000124.1:1715-3418 GCA_002784245.1 Comamonadaceae bacterium CG_4_10_14_3_um_filter_60_75 | reverse complement strand
CGCCGAGCTGGCCAGACGCGTTTAGGCAAGCAAAAACAATTTATACAATATGAAAATTACTTCTTCAGATTGTATGAATTTCTGCACACATGACCTGACATCGGGTGCGTTTCACAGTTGCGGATAAGTTAAGGCGATGCGCACATGGCGGTGAATGCTGAATCAGCCGGGCGATGCGCTTTGCTACGTGTCCTCCGGCCTGCGGCCTCCCCCTTTACCTTCGCAAAGCGCATCGCCCGACTGATTCGATAGCACTTTGGGCGGGCAGGCAGGAGAAATTCATAAGCTACCCTATAGCGCGAGATATTGCAGCAATATCTTTGACCGGCACCTGGACCAGCGAAGAAGGCGCCGACTTTGCCCGACATACCGCAGCATTTGCCGCACTTGCTGCATATGCCAGTGTCTGAGCGACTTTATTTCCTGAACCATGGCCACCAAATCCACTATCTTCAAAGCCAGTCTGCAAATCGCCGACATTGACCACGGCTACTACGCCGACCACGCGCTCACGCTGGCGCGCCACCCCAGCGAAACTGACGAGCGCATGATGGTTCGGCTGTGCGCGCTGGCGTTGCAAGCGCACCAGCTGCAAAGCGTGTGCAATGGCGACGGCACGCTCGCTTTTGGCGCGGGCCTGTCTGACCCCGACGAGCCCGACGTGTGGCTGCGCGACTTTACCGGCCGCACCCGGCTGTGGATCGAAGTGGGCCAGCCCGAAGACAAACCGCTGACCAAAGCCTGCAGCAAGGCCGACGCCGTGCTGTTGTACGCCTTTGGCCACGCCGCAGACATCTGGTGGAAGGGCATTGAGACCAAGCTCAGCCGCCTGGCCAACCTGCAAGTCTGGCGCATCCCCAGCGCTGCCGCCCAATTGCTGGTGCCACTGGCGCAGCGCAGCATGAATTTGCAAGCCACGGTGCAAGAATGCGTGCTGATGCTGGGTGACGGCGCGCTCAATGTGGACATTGAACCGCTGCGCTGGAAATAAAATTAATTCGAGCCTGGCCCCTTTTATTTATTTTTTGGAGACAAAATGTCATGACCACTACCGAAGCCCTCGTTACCACCAGTCGCGACCCACGTGGGCTGGTTACCCTTACGCTCAACCGGCCTGATGCTTTCAACGCCTTGTCTGAGGCGCTGATGACCGAGCTGCAGCACACACTGGAAACCCTGGCACAAGACGACAGCTTGCGCGTGGTGGTGCTGGCTGCGGCGGGCAAGGCTTTTTGTGCCGGGCACGACCTGCGCGAAATGCGCGCCAAGCCGTCGCACGATTACTACCACGCGCTGTTCAATCAGTGTGGCAAGCTGATGATGGCCATCCAGAAGCTGCCGGTACCGGTGATTGCCCGCGTGCACGGCATTGCCACTGCCGCGGGCTGCCAACTGGTGGCGATGTGCGACCTGGCCGTGGCCGCCAGCACCGCCAAGTTTGCCGTCAGCGGTGTCAACCTGGGCCTGTTTTGCGGCACGCCCGGCGTGGCGCTGTCACGCAACCTGGGGCGCAAGGCGGCGTTTGAGATGCTGGTCACCGGCGAATTCATCACTGCAGCCGAGGCGCAAGCCAAGGGCCTGATCAACCGCGTGGCCGAGCCCGAGCAACTCGACGCCGAGCTGGCCAAACTGGTCGACACCATCCTGGCCAAACCGCGCGTGGCCGTCACGCTGGGCAAGAGCCTGTTTTACCGTCAGCTTGA
>PFKL01000124.1:0-1474 GCA_002784245.1 Comamonadaceae bacterium CG_4_10_14_3_um_filter_60_75 | reverse complement strand
AGTGACAGCTTTCCGGTCTTGCTGGTGACAGGCCCACGGCAGGTGGGTAAAACCACCTTGCTTGAAATCTGCGCCAAAGAAGGTTTGCCAACGCAGCAACGGGCTTATGTGACGCTGGACGACATGGATGCGCGCGCCTTGGCCCGGCGCGACCCCGCGCTTTTCTTGCAAACCTGGCAGCCGCCGCTGGTCATTGACGAAATCCAATACGCGCCAGAATTGTTCAGTGCCATCAAGATCATGGTCGATCGGGACAAGCGCAACGGCCTGTTCTGGCTGACTGGCTCACAAAAGTTTGAACTGATGCGTGGCATGACCGAAAGCTTGGCGGGACGGGTCGCCATCGTGGATCTGCTTGGGCTGTCCCAAGCCGAACGCGACGGGCGTGCTGCGGTGTCGCAACCTTTTTTGCCGACTGCGCCCTGGATCACCGCCGCCCGGGCCGCCAGTGCCCATGCGCCCAAGCCGCTGATGGCGGTTTTCCAGCAAATCTGGCTGGGGTCGTTCCCGCGGCTGATCGAACAGGGCGCCAAAACGCGGGATTTGTTTTACCGCTCATACATCCAGACCTACATCCAGCGCGACGTGCAGGACGTGCTGAAGGTTTCTGACCAACTGGCGTTTAACCGCTTTCTGGCGGCTGTGGCGGCCAGAACCGGGCAGTTGCTCAATTACGCCAATCTGGCACGCGATGTGGACATTGACAACAAGACCGCCAAAGCGTGGCTGTCGGTGCTGGAGACTTCGGGCCTGGTGTTCTTGCTGCAGCCGTATCACACCAATTTGACCAAGCGCATGGTCAAAACACCCAAGTTGTATTTTCTGGATACGGGCTTGGCCGCCTATTTGACCAAATGGCCTGATGCCGCGTCATTGGAGGTGGGCAGCATGTCGGGCGCGATGCTGGAGACCTGGGTGGTCAGCGAGATCATCAAGAGCTATTGGCACAACGGTCTGGAGGCCACCCTGTACTTTTACCGCGACACCGACCAGCAGGAGGTGGACCTGCTCATCGCGTCTGGTGACACCTTGTACCCGGTAGAGATCAAAAAAACGGCATCTCCTTCGCAAAACGCCAGACGCCAGTTTGCCGTGCTCGACAAGCTCGGCAAGACAATTGGCCCCGGCGCCGTGCTGTGCCTGGTAGAGCGCGACATTCCCCTGTCGCCAAGCGTGACCGCCGTACCGGTGGGATATCTGTAATTAAAAGGGGCCAGGCTCGGATTGTTATCACACCTGAAGCGCGGCGGGTCTGGTTGCAAGAATCGTAGGGGCGTTTGCAAGACAGTGCGCCGGCGCTGTGACCCTATCCGCAGCAAACGTCAGGCGCAGCCCGTTGCTACACCTCCTTCGACGAAAAGAGCCTTTTTGACCAAACGCGTGAACTACCGCACGCGCCACAACTGCCGATTCACAAATCACACCCCTCATGACGACCCCATGTTGCCGCCCTACAAACCTGACAACTTTGTCA
>PFKL01000018.1 GCA_002784245.1 Comamonadaceae bacterium CG_4_10_14_3_um_filter_60_75 | reverse complement strand
AAGCCCGGCAGCAACTGCACCGGCCCGGCCAGCGCCGCGGGCGGACTCAGTTCAATCGGCTGTGCACCCCAGATCATGCGCACCGCCTCGTTGCTCATCAGCAGCAGCGCAAAAGTGCCCAACACTTGCGATAAATGGTCCCGCGCATAAAAGCGCCGCAGCACGGTCAGCTCCAGCAGCGCGCCCAGCCCTGCGGTGGCCAGCACACCACCGCCCAAGCCCAGCCAGAACGAACCGCTGGCCAGCGTGATGCTGGCCACCAGGTACGCGCCCAGCATGTACAGCGAGCCGTGCGCCAGGTTGATCATGTCCATGATGCCAAACACCAGCGTCAACCCGGCGGCCAGCAGGAACAGCATCAAGCCAAATTGCAGCCCGTTGAGCGACTGCTCCAGAACCAGCAAGCCCGTCATCGGCAGCGCAGGCGCTTACAGCGCGGGCATCTTGCACTCGCCCGCGTAGGCATCGGCATGGTTTTTGAACACGGTACCGAGCGTGCGGTTGGTCACCCGCCCTTGTGCGTCGCGGGTGATGACGCGCAGGTAGTAGTCCTGAATGGGGTAGCCGTTGCTGTTGAACTTGAAGGCACCGCGCACTGACTCAAATTTGGCTGCGGTAATGGCCTTGCGCAGCGCCGCCTTGTCGGTCAGGTTGCCCTTGACATCGCGCACCGCCGCGTCCATCAGCCGCGCCGCGTCGTAGCCCTGCGAGGCGTACAAGGTAGGCAGGCGGCCGTAGTCTTTCTGGAAGTCGGCGACAAAGCGCTTGTTGACCGGGTTTTGCATGTCGTGCGCCCACTGCGAGCTGTTGAACATGCCCAGCATCGGCTCGCCAACCGCGCGGATCACGTCCTCGTCAGCTGAAAAGCCAGGCCCAAACAGCGTCATGTCCTTGGACAGACCGGCACCAACAAACTGCTTGATGAAGTTGATGCCCAGGCCACCGGGCAAAAAGATATACACCGCATCCGCACCCGAGGCGCGCATCCTGGACAGCTCAGCGCCGTAGTCCAACTGGTTCAAAGGGGTGTAGGCCTCTGAGGCAATCTCTCCCTTGAAATAGCGCTTGAAACCAGCCAATGCGTCCTTGCCTGCCGGGTAGTTGGGCGCCAGCAGGGCGACCTTTTTGAAGCCTTTGTCTTGCACGGTTTTGCCCACGGCTTCATGCAGGTTGTCGTTCTGCCAGGCCACGTTAAAGAAATACGGGTTGCACTGGGTGCCGGCGTATTGCGAAGGGCCGGCGTTGGCGCTGATGTAGAAGGTCTTGCTGTCAAAAATCGGCTTGCCCACGGCCAGCATCACGTTGGAAAACACCACGCCGGTCATGAAGTCCACCTTGTCCTGCTTGAGCAAGCGTTCCGCCGTTTGCTTGGCGGCGTCGGGCTTGCCCTGGTCGTCGGCGACGATCACCTCGGCGGGCAAACCACCGAGCTTGCCGGCCGAATGCTTGAGCGCCAGGTTAAAACCGTCGCGAATGTCAACGCCCAAACCGGCACCGGGGCCAGACAGCGTGCTGAGCATGCCGACCTTGACCTTGTCAGCAGCCTGCGCGGCACTGGCCAGCAGGGTCAAGGCCGCCGCAGCGGCCCACGTGATGCGCGACAAAGAGTAGGCGTTGATTTTCATTTCAAGTTATCCTGCATGAAGTTGGGAAAAGTGATTTTGGGGTGACTGACGAGTTACCTAATCCGCATATGAAGCGAGTCGCTTTGACACACGCTTGACCGAATCGAATCACCATGAACTTGGAGGGCGGAGTTGAACAACACATCAATCAGTTGTATCGGGTGGACAAATATCCAAGGTCAAAAAACGAAGATAATATAGCTGTAAATAAATACAGTCACAAACACAAATGAATTCCCTCGAATTATGTGCCGGCGCTGGCGGCCAAGCACAAGGCTTGGAAAAGTCTGGTTTTGAACATCAGGCTCTTGTAGAGATCGACGAAGCTGCATGTCGTACGCTGCGAGCAAATCGACCGCAATGGAATGTTATTGAAGGCGATTTAACCGAGTTTGATGCCTCTGCATACCGCGGTATCGATTTGGTTGCAGGAGGAGTGCCTTGCCCTCCATTCTCAAAAGCGGGTAAACAACTTGGAGCTGCTGACTCGCGTGACATGTTTCCGCACGCCATCAGAGTTGTCAGTGAGACGCGGCCACAAGCAGTTATGCTGGAAAACGTTCGCGGATTGCTGGATGCTGTTTTTGTGGACTATCGACAGAAAATCGCCCAGCAGCTGCAATCCATGGGTTACTGGACAGATTGGCACCTGTTCAACGCTGCAGATTTCGGTGTCAGTCAATTACGACCCAGAGTGGTTTTCGTTGCCCTGAGACATGAGGTTGCCGAGCACTTTCGCTGGCCTGCGCCCAGTATGCAGCTGCCTCCAACCGTTGGACAACTGTTACACAACCTGATGAACGCCAGCGGCTGGCGTGGTGCAGATGCTTGGCGAAATCAGGCCAACGACATAGCACCGACGCTCGTTGGGGGCAGTAAAAAACATGGCGGACCTGACCTTGGCCCTACCCGCTCCCGACAGGCTTGGGCCGCGCTTGGCGTTGATGGGGGAGGGCTGGCCAATGAGGCACCTTCGATTGACTTTGTTGGGGCACCACGATTGACGGTACGCATGTGCGCTCGCATACAGGGATTCCCCGATGACTGGCAATTTGTTGGCAAGAAAACGCCAACGTACCGTCAAGTCGGCAACGCCTTTCCTCCGCCCGTGGCTCAAGCGGTCAGCGCCCAAATCGCACAAGCCATCGAAAAGGCAGTTTCGTCCAGATTATTCAAGAGGGCAGCATGATGGCCACTACCAGTTCGAAGGTTGCATTGCCCTCACGAGGAGCTCGCGCGCGGTTACGCGCGCATTTTTTGGCAAATCTCGGGCGTGTGATGGAATCTGATGAACTACGGTTGGTAGCAGGCAACATCAGTGAATGGGCCAGACGTATCAGGGAACTCCGCACCGAAGAAGGCTATCTGATTCTGACGAACAATGACCGGTCTGACCTCAAGCCCGGCCAGTACTTGCTCGAAACAGCAAAACCACAACCGGCTTTTGCCAGAGGCATATCCAAAGAGACGCGGGCATTTGTGCTGGATCGCAATGGATTCACCTGTCAAATGTGCGGTGCTGTGGCTGGTGAACCCCATCCCTACGACCCCTCGCGAAAAACGAGGTTACACATTGGCCATGTCATCGACAAAAGCCTTGGTGGCTCCGATGATGCCAATAATCTCAAAGCGATTTGTTCAGTTTGCAATGAGGGCGCAGCCAACATCACGCTGCAACGACCAGATCTCAACAAGCTTCTGGTGCAAGTCCGACGTGCTACTGCGGCTGACCAACGAGCGCTTCTCAATTGGCTGAAAACCAAGTTCAAAGCGTAAATCGTTGAGTTGATATTCATGTCCAACAACTACCTAGCCAGGCTTTTCAGCGCCAGCTTGATGCCATCGCTGACACCCACATCCTTGGGTAGCGCCTTCAGGGCTGCGGCAGCCTCCTTGTCGCTGTAGCCCAGCGCCAGCAGCGCTTGCAGGATGTCGGACTGCGCGTCGCTGGCCACGCTGGCCACAACGCCAATGTCTGGGCCGAGTTTGCCTTTAAGTTCCAGCAGCAGACGCTCAGCGGTTTTTTTGCCAATGCCGGGCACCTTGATCAGGCGACCGAGTTCCTGCAAGGTGATCGCCTGCGACAGCTCGGCCACGCTCATGCCCGACAGCACCGACAGCGCAGTGCGCGGGCCGACACCGCCGACCTTGATCAGCTCGCGAAACGCCTCGCGCTCACCCGCGCTGGCAAAGCCGTACAGAACTTGCGCGTCCTCACGCACCACAAAATGCGTCAGCAGTCCGACCTTTGCGCCGACCTCAGGCAGGTTGTAGAAGGTGCTCATGGGTACCTGCACCTCGTAGCCGACGCCGTGGCAGTCGATGATGACTTGCGGCGGATTTTTGCTGTCAAGCAGGCCTGTGAGTTTGCCGATCATTTTTTACCTATCATGGGGGACATTTTTTCTGGAATTATCAACGTGATTCTTCGCCACATTTTTTCGCCTCCCAACAATACCCGCCTGGGCCATTTGTGTGGCCCGATGGACGCGCATCTGCGTACCATCGAGACCGCGTTGCAGGTCAAGATTGCACACCGCCATGAGCAGTTCAAAGTGGACGGCCTGAAGGTCAACGCCAAGCGCGCCATGGACATGTTGCAAGCCCTGTACGAGATGGCCGCGCGCCCGATTGAGCCGCGCACGGTGCAGTTGATGCTCTCGGGTGACGGCGACGTCGGCGGCACCGACGCACCGTCGCTGAAAACGCGCCGCGCCGACCTCAAACCCCGCTCGATGAACCAGGCGCATTACCTTGACTGCATCGCCAGCCACGACATCACCCTGGGCATCGGCCCGGCAGGTACTGGCAAAACCTACCTGGCGGTGGCCATGGCCGTTGACGCCCTGCAACGCAGCACGGTGCAGCGCATTGTGCTGACCCGCCCGGCGGTGGAAGCCGGTGAGCGACTGGGCTATTTGCCCGGCGACCTGGCGCAGAAGATTGACCCCTACCTGCGCCCGCTGTACGACGCACTCTACGACCTGATGGGCTTTGATGCGGTGCAAAAAGCGTTTGAGCGCCAAACCATCGAGATCGCGCCGCTGGCCTTCATGCGCGGACGCACGCTCAACACCGCGTTTGTGATTCTGGACGAAGCGCAAAACACCACACCCGAACAGATGAAGATGTTTTTGACGCGCATCGGTTTTGGCTCCAAGGCGGTGGTCACTGGCGACGTCAGCCAGATCGACCTGCCCAGCGAGCAGCTCAGCGGCCTGATCGACGCCGAGCGCGTGCTCAAGAGTGTGGAGGGCATCGCCATTTGTCGGTTGACCAGTGCTGACGTGGTGCGCCACCCGCTGGTGGCGCGTATTGTTGACGCTTACGACCAACCCGGGCGCAGCGCGGACAACCGTGTCACCGCCAAGAGAAGGGGACATTGATCTGCTGCGACGCACAGGCGCAAGCCATGACGCGACAATTCAGCGATGAACAGTTTTCAACAATGGGGCGATACGCTGCGCTTGCTGGTCGAGCTCGCGGGTACTGCAGCGTTTGCCTTGTCAGGGGTCTTGGAGGGCGCGCGCAAACGGCTGGACGCCGTGGGCATCTTTGTCGTCGGGTTTCTGGCCGCCTTTGGCGGGGGTACCTTGCGCGACCTGTTGCTCGACGAGCGGCCGTTCTTTTGGGTGCGCCATGTTGAAATGCTGTGGGGTGTGCTGGCGCTCTGCCTGATGAGCATGCTGTTCCTGCGCCGCCATCATTTTGAAACCACCTTGCGCACCATCGCCATACCTGACGCGCTTGGGCTAGGCTTGTTTACCGCCACCGGCGTGCATCAGGCACTGGTCTCGGGCATGCCCGCCCTGGTGGCGGTGCTGATGGGACTGATCACCGGCGTCTTTGGTGGCGTGTTGCGCGACATTGTGTGCAACCAGATTCCGGCGACGTTCAGTGACCACCAGCCCTACGCTGTCTGTGCTTTTGTCGGCGGCTGGTGCTATGTTGGCGTCTGGCAGCTGGGCGCGCCTGGCTGGCTCGCTTTACTGGCTTGTGTGGGCGTCACCGCAGGGCTGCGTTGGCTGGCGCTGTGGCGCAATTGGCGCCTGCCCGCCTGGCAACTTTGATGCCCCAACCCAAGATCCGAACCGGACACCACCATGTTTGACCCATCGCAAGAAGACGTGCGCCGCTTTTTCTGCTCGGTCTACGCCAAAGCCCAAAGCGGGCAAGCGATGCAGCCGATTGAAACGCTGGCGTCACTGTGGATCGACGAGCACCCCGAGCATCACGCCGCGCTGTCGGACGTCGACGCGGCCCTGCGCTGCATGGCTCAAGCCGACGACGGCAAAACCAACCCGTTCTTGCACCTGTCGATGCATTTATCGATTAGCGAACAATGCAGCATCGACCAGCCGCGCGGCATACGCCAGGCCGTTGAGTTGCTCACGCACCGGCTCGATTCATTGCACGACGCGCACCACGAGGTGATGGAATGCCTGGGCCAGATGCTGTGGGAAAGTCAACGCGCTGGCCGCCCGCCCGATGGCCAGGGCTACGTCGCCAGCGTCCAGCGCCGGGCGACACGAGATTAAGCCGATAGTCAGCCCGGCGTTTACTTGACGCGATCGCGCTGAACGGTCTGCAGTTCGCCAGGCAGGCTACCCACATAGTCGGCCAACACCTTCAGTTCGGCATTGGAAAACTGCGCGGCGATGCCGCCCATGATAGGGTTGGCGCGACCGATCAGTGGCTTGTCGGTGGTCTTGTACGCTCTCAGCGCCACATAAACGTAATCAGCGTGCTGGCCGGCAATCCTCGGGTAATTCGGGGCAATCGGCGCGCTTAAATTGGCACCATGGCAAGAGGTACAGCCAGCCCTGGCCACCAGTGCATCAGCCTGGGCGGAGCCCGCGGCAACCGCAGCGGGCAGACTTGCGCCGGTGCCGGTGGATTCATAGTAAGCGGCCAGATCGGCCATGTCCTGTGCAGACAGGGTCGAAGCAATCGCCCGCATTGACGGGTGCTTGCGCTCACCGCTGCGATACGCTTGCAGTGCTGCCGTCAGATACCCCGCACTCTGGCCGGACAGTTTTGGCACCCGGTGCGTCTCGGGAAACGCGGTATGGAAACCCTTGATACCATGGCACCCAATGCACAGCGCATTTTTCTTGGAGCCGGCCAGCGCGTCGCCCTGGACATCTTGAGCGAAGGCGGGTAGCGAACAGGCAGCAATGGCCAGCGTGAAAAGAGAAAGCAGTTTGTTCATTTTGCAAAAAATAGGAATATAAACACTGAGCGTTTGATAAATGTCAAAGAATTATAGGGACGCGTTGGGTAGCCAACAGTTGGCGTAAACCCCATACCCCAGCGCTTTTCTTGGCCCTATTTAGCAGTTAACGCACTTCAACCAACCGCCAACACCCCGATGAAATTCCAAGGCACCCCCAACTACGTCGCCACTGACGACCTGATGCTCTCGGTCAACGCCGCCATCACCTTGCAGCGTCCACTGCTGGTCAAGGGCGAGCCCGGCACCGGCAAAACCATGCTGGCCGAAGAAGTAGCCACCGCACTGAACCTGCCGCTGCTGCAGTGGCACATCAAGTCCACCACCAAGGCGCAGCAA
>PFKL01000137.1 GCA_002784245.1 Comamonadaceae bacterium CG_4_10_14_3_um_filter_60_75 | reverse complement strand
GCACCAGTTGGCGCAATTTCAGGCCAAAGACCGTCAGTGATACAAAATAAATAGCTGCTGACCCTGTCAGGACAAGGGCTAGAAGCCAAATACGCTTGAAACTCTCAGCGCGCAAAGCGGTCCAGGCAAAGTGGTTATCGGCCCACAACAGAAAGCCACCAAGCAAAATACAACCCACCAACACCTGCAACAGAAACCGGCCCCAACCCGGCTCGGGCCGGTAGCTGCCGCGTTTGATCAGCCCCATCAGCAGCCAGCCGGCGTTGACCATGGCGCCGATGCCGATCGACAAGGTCAGCGCAGCGTGGGCGAACACTGGCACCAGAAAGACGTTGAGCACCTGCGTTAGCACCAGCACGCCAATGGCCACGCGCACCGGGGTTTTGGTGTCCTGGGCGGCGTAGTAGCCCGGGGCCAGCACCTTGATAGCCACAATGCCGACCAGCCCCGCACCCCAGCCCATCAAGGCGTAGGTGACCTGCTGCACGTCAAAGTCGGTCATCGCCCCGTAGTGGTAGAGCACCGCCACCAGCGGGGTGGGAAACACCAGCAGCGCCACGGCACAGGGCACGGCGGTGACGACCACCAGCCGCAGCCCCCAGTCAAGCATGCCCGAGTACCTGGCTGCGTCGCCACTGGCGCGGGCGCTGGCCAGCTGTGGCATCAGCACCACGCCCATCGCCACGCCCAGCAGCGCGGTGGGAAACTCCATCAGCCGGTCGGCATACGTGATCCAGCTGACGCTACCCGGGCGCAGGTGCGAGGCAATCTGCGTGTTGATCAGCATCGACAGGTGTGCCACGCTCACGCCCAACAGTGCCGGTCCCATCAGGCGCAAGATGTTTTGCGTGCCAGCATCGCCCCACGCCGTTTTCAGCGCCGACCAGCGCCAGCTCAGGCGCGGCTGCAGGTTCAAACGCTGAAGCGCCAGCCACTGCACGCCCAACTGCAACACGCCACCCAGCAGCACACCACCGGCCAGCGCGTAAATGGGTTCCAGCCCCAGCGTCTTGAACCACGGCGCACCGAGCCAAGCGGCACCAATCATGCAGATGTTGAGCAGCACCGGTGTCGCCGCCGGCACGGCAAAGCGCTTGTAGGTGTTGAGCACGCCCGCCCCCAGCGCCACCAGCGACATGAAGGCAATGTACGGAAACATCCAGCGCGTCATGACCACTGCCACGTCAAAGCCGCGCGGGCTCTGCTGCAGCCCGCTGGCCATGGCCCACACCAGCCCCCCCGCGCCCAGCACGCCCAGCACGCTCAAGGCCAGCAGCGCCCAGACTAGCACGGTGGCAACACGGTCGATCAGGACGCGGGTGGTGTCGTCACCCTGCCGGGTTTGCGTCGCCGCCAGCACGGGCACAAAAGCTTGGCTGAACGCGCCCTCGCCAAAAAAACGCCGGAACAAGTTGGGAATGCGAAACGCCACGTTGAACGCGTCGGTCAAGGCCGACGCGCCAAAGGTCGACGCGATCAACAGCTCGCGCACCAACCCGGTGATGCGCGAGAGCAGCGTCAACAGGGAAACGACGGAGGCCGATTTAAAAAGACTCACGCCAGTGGCCGCAGACTGCCCACAACGCTTGGGCTTACTTGTTGGCGCCCTGTGCGTCGGCCAGCGCCGGCACAGTCACAAGCGTCTGCACCTTGAATTTCTCTTTGAGCGTGGCGTAATACGCCTGCACTTCGGCGGCGCCCCACAGCTGGGCGTATTGGTCGCGATCGCGCTGCTGCACCGCCGGCAGCGTTTCGCCTCGCGGCAACACCTTGTTGACCCGCACCACGGCATAACCACCCTGCCCCAGATCGACGCCCACCCAGGCTGGCAAGGTTGACGCATCAGCACGCAGCGTGGCCAAGACCACCTGGGGTGCAACACCTAGCGCCTGGTCACGTGACACCACCAGCGCTGCAGGCAAAGCGGTCTTGGCGGCGTCTTGCTTCCACTGGGCCAGTTTGTCGGTGCCATCACGGCGTGCCAGTTCCTGCGCGCCCGCGGCTACCACGCGCTCACGCACCTGCGCACGCACCTCGGCCAGCGGCAGTGTGCGCACCGGGCTGTAGGTGAGAATTCGGCCGGCAACCAACTGGTTGGCCGCGGTCTCGACCGCTTCGGTGTTGCGCTTGTTGGCCACGCTGTCGGCAGCAAACAAAGCGGCCAGGAAACGCTGGCTGGCCAGCACACCCTTGGCACCGGGCAGCGGCTCGCGGGTGACCTGGTCGGCCGTCATGATTTGCAGGCCCAGCTTGTCGGCCACGGGTTTGAGACTGTCAGACTGCTCATATACCGTGTTGGTGAACAGCTCGGCCACCTCGGCAAACTTGCGCTGTGCCTGTTGCGCCTTCAATTCGGTTTCAATACCGGCGCGCAGTTCTTCAAAGCTGCGCTGCACGGGCAGCTTGAGGTCGGTCAGACGAATGATGTGGTAGCCAAAATCAGACTCCACCACGTCGCTGATGTCGCCTTTTTTCATGGCGAACACCGCATCTTCAAACGGCTTGACCATCGCTCCGCGGGCAAAAAACTCCAGGTCACCGCCCTTGGCGGCTGAACCAGGGTCTTGAGAATTCTTCTTCGCCACCTCGGCAAAGCTGTCGGGCTTGGCGCGCACGGCTTTGAGCAGACTCTCGGCCTGCGCCCGGGCTTTCTGCCGTGCCTCTGGCGCAGCCTCTTTGGGCGCGCTGATCAGAATGTGGCTGGCGCGGCGCTCTTCCTTGCCGCTCAGTCGCGCTGCGTTCTGCTCGTAATAGGACCTGGCGTCAGCCTCCGACACGATAAGGGTCTTCTTGACGGCATCCATGTCGAGCACCACGTATTCCGCCTTGGCCTGCTCGGGAGCCTTGAACATCGCCTCGTTGGCCTTGTAAAAGGTCTCCAGCTCGGCGTCGGTCGGGTTCACCTTGGTGGCGTAGTCTTTGGCAGAAAAATTGACAAGCTGAATCTCGCGCCGCTCAAAATACGCGTTCAACGCCACATCGGCTGGCGCTGGCGTCGCAAACCCAGAAAAACGCACACCGGCTTCAACCTGCTGGCGTGAAATATCACCCCGCACCGACGCCTCAAACCCCTCAGGCGTCAGACCCTGGCTGGCTGCCAACTGTCGGTAACGGTCCATGTCGAGCTTGCCGTCTGCGGTGCGCAACGAGGCGATGGTCGGGTCTTCTTGCAGAAAACGCGCCAGACGCGCGTCACTGGTGAGCAAATGCGCGTCTTGGGCGGCCACCGCCAGCACCTGGTCGCGCACCAGGCGCTCCAGCGTGGCCATGCGCGCCTCGGCCGAATCAAGCAATTTGGCCTCCAGTTCGGGCCGGGCAGCACGCAGACGGTCTACCTCGTTCTTGTGCGCTGCTTCCCACTGCGCCTTGGTGATCTCCTGGCTGCCGATCTTGGCGACCACCTCTTTGGCATCTTGCGAGCGGTTGTAACCATCAACCCCCAACAAGACAAACGACGGAATCACCAGCAAAAACAGCAAGACCATCATGATCCTGGTGTGCTTACGAAAAACATCAAACATGCGCAAACTCTCCTGGCAACAAACAAAAAAGGCGAACCACGCGTTCGCCTTTCAAGCAGGATGGTGGGTGATGACGGGCTCGAACCGCCGACCTACGCCTTGTAAGGGCGCCGCTCTACCAACTGAGCTAATCACCCGGCCGAAAAACCAAACATCAATTCAAGGCGTCTTTGAGCGCTTTGCCGGGACGGAACTTGGGCACCTTGGCCGATTTGATCTTGATCGACGCGCCGGTGCGTGGGTTGCGGCCGATGCGGGCGGCGCGCTTGCCAACAGCAAAGGTACCAAAACCAACCAGCGACACGGAGCCGCCCTTTTTGAGGGTGACCTTGACCGCAGAAATGGTGGCTTCGAGCGCGCGGGCGGCGACTGCCTTGGGGACATCCGCGTTGGCGGCGACGTAATCAATGAGTTCTGTCTTGTTCACAACTTACCTCTGTGGGAAAAAAGGACTAAAAATTCTTGCCAACAGGCGCCTTGTCACTTTGCTTGAAACGGGACGGCGGCCTGACGACGGGATAGGCGTACGGCTTGGCCGGGCGCGAGACCGCGATTCTAAGCGGATTTCAGCGCCCCACGGGGCAGGAATTTCACCCAAGCCAGTGCGTGAAGTCAGCAACAGCGATACGTGGTGTGTGAAAACTGTTGACTGGATCGGTCTCGTCTGCATAACCTAGCGACATACCGCAGACCAGCATTTCATCAGGGCCAGCACCAATGTGCGGCAAGACGATCTTGTGAAACCCGTTCCAGGCGGCTTGCGGGCAGGTGTGCAAACCATGGGCGCGGGCAGCGACCATCAGGCTCTGCAAAAACATGCCGTAGTCGACCAGCGAGCCGCGGCCCATGACCCGGTCGATAGTGAACATGAGCCCGACCGGTGCGTCAAAAAATCGGAAGTTGCGCTGCTGTTGCAGGTGCATCTTGTCTTTGTCGCCCTTGCCAATGCCGAGCAGGCCGTACAGGCTCCAGCCGTTTTCGCGACGCCGGTCAATGTAGGGGCTGACCCATTTCTCGGGGTAGTAGTCGTATTCTTCGGTGTGTTGTGCGGCCAGCGCGGGGTCGGCGCGCATGGCATCGTGCGCGGCGCAGACCTGGGCAACCAGGCTGTCACGGCTGGTGCCTTGCAACACATAGACCTTCCAGGGCTGGGTGTTGGTACCCGATGGCGCCCGGCTGGCCACCTGCAGCAGATGTTCAAGCGCTGCACGCGGCACCGGCTGCTTGGTGAAGGCGCGCGCCGACATGCGCGAGGTGATGACGGCGTCAACGGCAGCAGCGGCTGGGTTGCAGGGTGCTTGGGTCATAACAATTGTTCCAGTACATGTTTGAAATTGGCGGGCAAGGGCGTTGGCCGGCGCGTTTGCCGGTCAACGTAAACGTGAATGAAATGACCCTTGGCGGCCGTGCGCGGCTCGCCCTGGGCGAACAGGCCAACCTCGTAACGGACGCTGCTGTTGCCCAGACGGGCAACGCGGATGCCAGCCTCGACCGCCTGCGGAAACGCCAGTGGTGCAAAGTAGTTGCACTGGGTCTCGATCACCAGGCCAATGGTCTGGCCGTGATGAATGTCGAGCACGCCTTGGTCGATCAGATGGGCATTGACGGCGGTGTCAAACCAGCTGTAGTAAACGACGTTGTTGACGTGGCCGTAAACGTCGTTGTCCATCCAGCGGGTGGCAATCGGCCGGAACACGCGGTAGTTGGCGCGCGGCTCGGGCTGGCTTTTACTCTCTGGGGGCTTTGTCATGTGCGCGATTTTGCCAGCACCAGAGAGCCGCGTAAAAGCGCTTCAGCTTTTACTTTGCTCGTTGTGGTCACGGATCAGGTCGCGCAGGCGCTTGGGCGCGGGCACCAGCGGCGTGCGGCTGCGCGTCCAGGCGCCCTGGTCGCTGGGTGACAGCGCCCTGCCCCGACTCATGAACCACGACGCGAGCTTGTACAAGCCAGACTTGCTGTAGACCTGTGACCACACGCCCCAGACGGTTGACGCAGCCAGGCTGCGTGCCGCGCCGCTGCCACGCAAGGTAGCGTCTTCGGTGTCGGGGCGCGCTTGCGCCTCGTTGCGCAGGCGCACCAGCAGATCGGTGATCGGGATTTTGACCGGACAGACTTCGGCGCAGGCACCACACAGCGTGGAGGCAAACGCCAGCGGGTAAGTGGTTTCCAGGCCCAGTAAATGCGGCGAAATGATCGCACCAATGGGACCAGGATACGTGGTGCCGTAGGCGTGCCCGCCAACGCGCGCGTAGACCGGGCAGTGGTTCATGCAAGCACCGCAGCGGATGCATTTGAGGGTTTCGCGCAGCTCGAGGTCAGCGTAGGCTTGCGTGCGGCCGTTGTCGAGCAGGATCAGGTGCACCTCGCGCGGGCCATCTTTTTCGTCGGGTTGACGGGGGCGGCTGATCATGTTGACGTAGGTGGTGACCGACTGGCCGGTGGCCGAGCGCGTCAGCAGACTCAGAATCGGTGGCACGTGTTCGAGCTTTTCAACGACTTTTTCAATACCGGTAATGGCAATGTGTACCTTGGGCACGGTGGTGCACATGCGGCCGTTGCCTTCGTTTTCGACCAGGCACAAGGTGCCAGTTTCAGCCACGGCCACATTCACGCCCGACAGCCCGATGTCGGCCTCTGCAAACTTGTGGCGCAGCACGCGTCGGCCGATCTGGATCAGTGCGTCGACGTCTTCGGTGTAGGTCACACCAGGCACTTCTTCGGCAAACAGCTTGGCAATGTCTTGTTTGGTTTTGTGGATGGCCGGCATGATGATGTGCGACGGCGCCTCACCGGCGAGCTGCACGATGTATTCACCCATGTCGGACTCGAATGCCTCAATGCCTGCGGCCTCCATGGCGTGGTTGAAGCCGATTTCTTCGCTCACCATCGACTTGCCCTTGATGATGCGCTTGGCCTCTACCCGACGCGCAATCGCCAGCGCAATGGCGTTGGCTTCATCAGGCGTCTGCGCCCAATGCACTTGGATCCCGTTGGCAGTGAGCTTGGTCTCAAGCTGTTCGAGCAGGCGCGGCAGATTGGCCAGACTGTAGCGACGGATTTGCGAACCAAGTTCGCGCAGGCCTTGCAACTCCTCTGCGTCGGGGAACTGCGCCCGGCGCTTGCCCTGCAAAAAGTCCATGGCGCCGCGAAAGTTCTGCCGCTGGCCAGGGTCGTTGAGAACATGGCGGGTGCGGTCTTTGAAATCCTGTGTCGGATTAATGGCGATGACCTTGCTCATGCTGACACTCCCCTGGATTGGCGGATCAAGACAACCAGTTCGCGCGGCCCGTGCGCCCCGTAGGCCAGGGTTTGCTGAATGTCGGCGGTTTTGGACGGCCCGCAGATTAACAAGGCGTTGGTCGGCATGCCCGTGTGCCAGCCTTCGGTCCTCAGGGCTGAGAACAGGTTGACATGAATCGTATCAGCGTCGAGCAGCACAAAATGCAGGGACGGCACCAGCGACATCAGCCGCGGCTCGGCTGGTGTGGGCCAGAGGATCAGGCTGCCGATCTCGGCAATGGCGCCACGCGCCAGCGTCAAGGCAGCGTCGACGCCGTCAAACAGCAGCTCTTGCCAAGCGTCAACGGGTTGCGCGTAGCGCAGAATCTGCAGGTCAGCGGGCGCCAGCGCTGCCACCGCTTCACCGTGGGCGGTGGCGGCACCGATCAGCAGCTGGTGCAGGCCTTTGGCTGCTGCAATCTCCAGCAACACCGTCGTCCAGTTGGCGTCGGTGACCTCATGCACCTCGGTCTTGACCGCCTCAAGCGCTTTGCGCAGGGCAGCAACGCGCTGGGCGCTGTCTAACGATGCCGTGTGCCGGGCATACCAGCCTGGAACGTCGGGGACAACCGGTGCGGGACCAGCCGGTGCCGCGCGCAATTTGTCCAGAATGCGATCGCGCGCGCTCATGATGCGGCTCCGGTTTGCGGCTGGGTACGCTGCCAGACAAAGCTGGCGAGGTGTTCACCGCGCAAAGACAAGCTTGTGTTGCCCGCGAGTTCGTCCTGCTTGGCCGCCCTGCCGGTGATGTTGAGCAGGCAGCCACAGTCGGCGCTGACGACGCAGTTGACGCCGGTGGCCTTGATGCTGGCGACCTTGTCGGTGACGATGGCCTCGGATATCTCTGGGTGCAGCAAAGAAAACGTACCGCCAAAACCGCAACATTCTTCAATACGCGTCTGCTCAAGCACCTTGACATGCGCCAGCGTGCCCAGCAACGCCACGCTGGTGTCGTGCACGCCCATTTGGCGGCGGGCGTGGCAAGACGTGTGCAAGGCCACGGTGCAATCGGGCCCCAGATCGTCGCGCTGGAACTTGACCACGTGCACCAAAAATTCGGTCAACTCAAAGACGCGCTCAGAGAGTTCAACGGCACGCATATGCAAAACGGGGTCGTCAGCGAACAAATGCGGGTAGTGCGTGCGCATCATGCCGCCGCATGATCCTGAGGGCACAACCACTGGCCACGGCTGGGTAAACAGATTGAGCTGCTGCAATGCCACGGCACGTGATTCATCGGGGTAGCCGCTGCTGTGCGCAGGCTGGCCGCAACAGGTCTGCGCCTCGGGGTAATGCACGCGAATACCTTCGCGCTCCAGCAACCGCACCGTGTCAAGGCCTGCCTGTGGACTGAACTGGTCTATCAGGCAGGTGGCAAACAAATAAACGTCGGTGGGTTTCGGTGGGTAGTGACGGGTGGGTGTGGCGGTGCTTGGCAACGTGTGTCTCCTGGCGATACGTTATTGTGAAAACAGCCAAATTCTCAGGCATCGGGCGCTTTGCCGCGCTGATGTTTGAAATACCTTGGTTGAATTTATTTCAACCGAGATTGTTCATTAGGGTTTGAGATGATGGCGAGCAGGTTTGCGAGGCAGTTTGGGTGGCTGTGAGGCGTTCACAGCATGGCTATGGACACTGAGCAAACACTCAAAATGACCGCAAAGCTGCCGCCAGCGCTCAAACGGGTGCGAAGCACCGCCAAATGGACGATCTCGGTTCAACGCCTGTTTCTGGCAACCCGACTGATCAAATTTAGTGTCAATTCACTAATTTGTTGCATTGCAACAAAAAAGACTTGCGTACTCCGGGTTTATCCCTATAATTCAAGCCATGCTGCACTGCAACATCGGTTCAGTTCAGACGCCCCGATGGTATCGCCATCCCTTTAACTACTTATGGAGAAAGCAATTATGTTGACCGTAGAACAAGTTCTGGCCTCACAAAAAGCCAATGTTGAAACCCTGTTGGGTCTGACCGCCAAAGCCTTTGAAGGCGTGGAAAAGATCGTTGAACTGAACATGAGCGCCTCTAAAGCCGCTCTGGCCGAGTCCAGCGAAAACGCCAAAGCGATGTTGAGCGTCAAGGATGCCCAAGAGTTGCTGGCCCTGCAATCGAGCCTGCTGCAACCTTTGGCTGAAAAGACCGCTGCTTACAGCCGTCACCTGTATGAAATCGCCACCGGCACAACCAGCGAATTCACCAAGGCCGTCGAAAGCCAGGCCGCTGAAGCCCAACAAAACTTTACCGGCATGATTGAATCTGCCGCCAAAAACGCCCCCGCCGGCTCTGAAGCCGCTGTGGCCGTGATGAAGAGTGCTGTTGCTGCTGCCAACAACGCGCTGGAATCAGTGCAAAAAGCGGTTAAGCAAGCCACCGATGTGGCCGAAGCCAACTTCAATGCCGTTGCCAACAGCGCAACCGCAACGACCAAATCGGCCAGCAAGAAGCGTTAATTTTCAAACCCCCAATAAAAAGTAATCTTTCGTTCATAAATTAGCGAAGGAACTCTAACCAACAAGGGAAAACCCTGAGATACTCGGTGTCATTGATAGCCGGATATGCTGGGTTTGTGCAAGTTGTCTCCTCGGGTCCTTTCGAAACCATCAGGTTCAGGGATCCCTTAAGGGTTGGTCGCAAGACCAACCCTTTTTTTTTGAAAAATCTGGTTCAATACAGGCGATGCCTGATCGGTTCACCCCTTTGAAACCATTGACAACCTCTTTTTTTGCCCCGCTCTCGCGCCGTCGCCTGCTTGGCACTGGCGTGGCCGGGGCGCTTGGGCCGAGTTTGGCGTTGGCGCAGGGTATCTTCGCGGCGCCGCACCTGTTGGCCAGGCGTGCTTTGCAGTTTCCGCGTGACCTGGGTAGCCACCCCGATACCGCCATCGAATGGTGGTACGTCACCGGTGCGTTGCAGGCGCAGGATCAGCACTTCGGCTTCCAGCTGACGTTTTTCAGGTCACGCGTTGCATCCACCCAGACGATGCGGTCTGCTTTTGCGGCCAAACAACTGATTTTTGCCCACGCTGCCGTGACCGATGTGGCAAACCAGCGCTTGCTGCACGACCAGCGCATTGCGCGCCACTCGGGCAACACGACCAAAGCCAGCGTCGACCTGGCGCATGTCAGTGAACTTGACACCGATGTCAGCTTGCACGACTGGTCGCTGCGGCGCAACAACGGTTCTTATCTGGCGCTGGTCAAGACGCGAGAATTTGCCTTCAACCTGACGTTCACCGAAACCCAGCCGCTACTGCTGCAGGGTGACCAGGGGCTCTCTCGCAAGGGGCCGCAAGCCGAGCACGCGAGTTACTACTACAGTCTGCCGCAGTTGCGAGTGATGGGTGACTTGACCTTGGGCCTCAATTCAACCCCTGTGATAGGCCGCGCCTGGTTAGACCACGAGTGGAGCCAGTCAATCATGCCGCCGCAAGCCGTCGGCTGGGACTGGATTGGCATGAATTTGGCCGATGGCAGTACCCTGACCGCCTTCAGACTACGTGACAGCACCGGCGCAGCCGTGTGGTCCGGCGGCTCCTGGCGCGACGCGCGCGGCACCGGGATGCCTGAGATTTTTGCGCCGCAGCAAGTTGTTTTAAGACCCGTGCGTTACTGGCAGAGTCCGGCCACCACCGCCCGCTACCCGGTCGAGTGGGAAGTGCAGGCGGGGCAGCGCCGCTACACAGTTCGCGCGCTCGTTGACAACCAGGAACTCGATAGCCGCGGCTCGACCGGTGCGGTGTATTGGGAAGGACTGAGCGAGCTACTGACTCCGCAGGGGCAGGTTGTCGGCCGCGGTTACCTGGAAATGACTGGTTATGTCAGCCCCTTGAAATTATGAATGCTTCAACCCAAGCCGCCGCCGGTCGCCGCACCAAGTCACTCTCTGGGCTGCTGCCATTTTTGCGCCCATACCGCGGCCGCATTGGCCTGGCGCTGCTGTTTTTGGTGCTGGCGGCGATGACCACACTGGCGTTTCCGCTGGCGCTGCGCAGCCTGATTGACGGCGGCATGGCGCAAGCGCAGCCGGGTGAGCGGCTGCTGGCG
>PFKL01000033.1 GCA_002784245.1 Comamonadaceae bacterium CG_4_10_14_3_um_filter_60_75 | reverse complement strand
GTGCTGTCACGTAAACCGACGGACTGGCAAGGCCTGCTAGACGTGGTGGCACTCAACAAGGACGAAGACTTGGTGATTGAACGCCACCAAACCCGCACACGACGCGACCCTTTTGAGGGCTTGCAAGAATGAACCAGCGCTACATGCTCGACACCAACGTGGTCAGCCACATCATGCAGGGGCGCGATGCCGCCTTGTTGGCGCACCTAACGAAGATACCCGTGGGCCAGGCTGTCATGTCCAGCGTGACCCTTGCAGAGCTGGAATACGGCTTGCACCGCAAAGGGCAACCCGTGCGCTTGCGAAATGCCCTGACCCAAGTGCTGCTCCGTATGGACGTATTGCCTTGGGATGAGGATGTAGCTACTTGTTATGGCGAGTTTTGCGCCTCTCTGGAAGCCCAAGGCATCAACCTCAGCGACTTTGACATGATGATTGCCGCCCACGCCGTAGCGCTGGATGCCACTCTGGTCAGCCGCGACAAGGCGTTTGCGCAGGTGCCAACTGGCGTGAATCAACGCTTGAGGTTGGAGGTTTGGTAACTCTCGCGTCACACGCGCTGTTCGCCGGGCACTCGAAGGCCGTCGTGGCCCGGCCCGTGGCCACAGCCAAAATTTACGCGCACGCCAAATACACCGTGGTGGCCGGTGAGCAGATCGAACACGCCACTTACGATGACGTGAATCAAGGCGCATGGTTTAAGGTGATGACATCAAGCACTGATGAATGAACAGAAAGCCACAGTGATCGTGGAGCACATTGCCTATGCCCCCCTGGAGACACGCACACCAAGGACATCTTCACCCAGGACAAGCCAAAGGAAGATTTCAGCAAGGCGGTCAAAGCGAACCATCACATTTACGACTATGTGTTCACCGACTCCAAAAACGAACGCGGTTTTTTTATACCCATCCGTCTAGGCAACGACAACCCCAACTGGGCCATTGCGTTTCAAGCTGGCAAGGTCATACATGTTTACTTCGTTGCCGAAACCAAGGGCTCCATGTCGAGCATGGACCTGCGAAAAATTGAGGAAAGTAAGATTGAAGGCGCCCGGAAATTTTTCGTCAAGATCACATCCGACCAGGTCGAGTACGACGTGGTGGACGGATATGGCAAGCCAATGGCAATGGCGTTGATCGTTTAAGACCTACTGATGCAGTTTTTTTGAGGATTCACGCATGAAATTCAGAATCGGCGAAGGCTGGGATATTCACGCGCTGGTGCCCGGGCGCAAACTGGTGCTCGGCGGCGTGGTGGTGCCGTTTCATCTGGGCCTGCAGGGCCACTCCGATGCCGACGCGCTGCTGCACGCCATTACCGACGCGCTGCTGGGCGCGGCAGCGCTGGGCGACATTGGCACGCTTTTCCCCGACACCGATGCGCGGTTTTCGGGCGCGGATTCCAGCGTGTTATTGGCAGAAGCGGCCCGCCAGGTGCGCGCCCAGGGGTTTGAGATCGGCAACGTTGACAGTACCGTCGTCGCCCAAGCGCCCAAGTTGATGCCGCACATTGCCGCCATGCGTGCGCGCATCGCGCTGACGCTGGACTTGGCGGTGGATCAGGTCAATGTCAAAGCCAAGACCGCTGAAAAAATGGGCCCGGTCGGGCTGGGCCAGGCTATGGAGGCCCGCGCGATTGTTTTGTTGTTCAAAACAGCCTGATTGACGCTTTGCATGAATTTATAAGAAATTGGCCTCTAGCCCTTATTGGATAAGCGCAAGCAGCTATATTTATAACAGCGTTTGTAGGGGTATGTCGTGTTGCTTCGCCATGCGGTTCAAGGCATCGCGTGTCTGCGATGCAACAAACTCGGCAATGGCCTGGTGCGTTTGCGCCTCCATCATCATCCCCACTCCACGCCATTCCAGCCCCGCAGCGGCGCACAGCGATTTGGCAAAGTGCGGCTCCAGCGCCGCCAGCGCCACCCGGCCGTCCTGACAGGGGTAGACACGGTAGCCGGCGTGACCGCCGCCAATGGCGGTGCCCGGCAGCGTCAGGCCCCAGGCGCGCGGCTGCGCCAGGTGCGCCGCTGCAGCCGACAGCGCAACTTCAAACCTTTGCCCTTGTCCCGCCTGGCGCTGCAGCAACACCGCTTGCAACACTGCCTCCGAGGCCATCAACGCGCCGCCCATGTCGGCGTACAGCGTGGCGGGCAGCGCCAGGCCGGTGACCAGGTCGTTTTCGGCCAGATAGGTGAGGTCGTGGCCAGGCTCTTCGGCGCGCGCACCGGGCGCACCCACGATGGTTATCAGCGATAGCGCCGGGTAACGCGCTTGCAGCGTGCGCCAGTCCAGGCCCAGCTTGGCCAGTGCGCTGGGGCGAAACGAGGTGAGCAGCACGTCGGTTTGCGCCAACTGCTGGTGCAGCACCTGTTGCCCTGCGTCGGTTTTCAGGTTGACGCTGAGCACCGCAATGCCGTCATTCAGTGCGTCGTATGCTTTGCGGCTGTATTCGCTCATGGGGTCCCCGGTGATTCCCGCAGCCTGACCCTCGTCGGGCGCTGGCGGCTCCAGTTTGACGCAGGTCGCGCCCATGCGCTGACAGCGCAACAGTGCGGCGGGTCCAGGCAGGTTCAGGCTCAGACTCAGAATGCGGGTGCCGTCCAGGGCTTGCGCGCAGCGGTGGGGTTGTCGTGCATTTGTCATGTTGCCAAGCTACAAAGTCTGTGTGTGGCGCAAGCATACAGCCCTGTCATGGGTATTGATGGGGAGCGATGGTCGGCAAAAGGCCACGGGTAGAATCAAAGTGTTGCAGGATCATCCCATCCTGCTCTTTTTTTCAGGGTTCTTTGCTGCGACAAAGCGCTTCTGTGTCTCAAGGATTTTCATGAAACGTGTGGACGACTTTCGCCTGAAGTTCGGCAAAAAAGAGATTGTGCCGATCATCGTGGGTGGCATGGGGGTAGACATCTCAACGGCTGAATTGGCGCTGGAAACAGCCCGGCTTGGTGGTATCGGTCACATCTCGGATGCCATGGTCAACGACGTATCAGACCGCCGTTTTGACACCAGCTTTGTCAAAGACAAGACCCGGCAATACAAGCACAACATCCTCAACGCAGACAAGTCCACTGTCAAGTTTGACCTGGACATCCTGGCCGAAGCCACCCGCAACCATGTCGGCGCCACCATGGCAGCCAAAAAAGGCGATGGCCTGATTTTTGTCAACTGCATGGAAAAGCTGACCATGAACGGCCCGCGTGAGACCTTGCAGGTGCGTATGGCCAGCGCCATGGACGCGGGTATTGACGGCATTACCCTGAGCGCTGGCCTGCATTTGGGTTCGTTCGCGCTGATTGCCGAGCACCCGCGGTTTCGCGACGTCAAGCTGGGCATCATCGTCAGCAGTGTGCGCGCATTGCAATTGTTCCTGCGCAAAAACGCACGCCTTGATCGCAAGCCAGATTACGTCATCGTCGAGGGTCCGTTGGCCGGTGGTCACCTGGGCTTTGGCATGGACTGGGCCGAGTACGACCTGGCCACCATCGTTGCCGAAGTCGTCAAGTATGTGAAAGACGAGAAGCTCGACATTCCGGTCATTGCTGCAGGCGGTATCTTTACTGGCAGCGACGCGGTGTCGTTTCTGGAGGCTGGTTCTGCAGCGGTGCAAGTCGCCACGCGTTTTACCGTATCTCACGAATGCGGTCTGCCCGCCGATGTCAAGCAAGACTACTACCGCGCCAACGAAGACGACATCATCGTCAACACCATCTCACCCACCGGTTACCCAATGCGCATGCTCAAAACTTCACCGGCCATTGGTGATGGCATCCGCCCCAACTGCGAGTCGTACGGCTATTTGCTCGACGGCAACGGCAACTGCGCCTACATCACCGCCTACAACCGTGAATTGGCGCTGCACCCGGATGGCAAAAACATCTCGGTGCAGGACAAAACCTGTCTTTGCACGCAGATGCGCAACTTCAAGTTGTGGACTTGCGGCCATTACACCTACCGGTTAAAAGACACCACCCGCAAAAACGCCGATGGCAGCTACCAGCTGCTCAGCGCCGAGCATATCTTTAACGACTATCTTTACAGCGTTGACCACCAGGTCGCGGTGCCCCCAGAGCCGGCCACGCAGGCAGGGTGAGCAGCTGAAAAAAAGCCCCTGTTCAGGGGCTTTTTCGTGTGGGTCAGAACCGGATGCCAGCGGGGTTGGGCGGTGCTGGTGGCACCGGCGCCACAGGCGTAGCGGCCGTCGGTGCGCTGGCAGAAGCCGTCAGATTGACCGGGGTTTGTACTGCCACCAGCGGCGTGGGCGGCGGGTTGCGGTAAGCCGCAGGTAATTCGCTGGTTTCGGGGTAGCCGGCCAAACCCAGGTACTGTGCCCATTCACTACCGGAAAAACCTTTGAGCTGATGCGAGCCAACGGTCAACAGCGGCAGCGAGGTGGCGTTGCTCAGGCGCTTGAGTGAGTCCACATCTTCGGGTTTGCTGACGGTTTTTTCGACGAACGGCACGCCACGCGTGCGCAGCAGCGCGCGCCCGTCATCACAGGGCGCGCAATCGGCCGACGTGTAGAGCGTGACCGGGTATTTGCCGACCACCGAGCGCAATTCAAACGGCAGGCCGACGTTGGGGCTGGCGCCGTCACGGTCAGCGCCTACTGGCGTCACCTGCTTGGCATTGCTGGGAGGCAGGTCTGAAAAGGTGACCCGGCCATTGGCGTCGACACTGCGGTACACGGTTTGTGCCGAGACGCAGGTCGCGGCCAGGCCAGCACACGTCAGCACCGCAGCCAAAAACAACTTTGGGCGCGGGTATTCGGGTGCCAT
Source organism: Comamonadaceae bacterium CG_4_10_14_3_um_filter_60_75 (assembly GCA_002784245.1). Lineage (GTDB taxonomy): Bacteria > Pseudomonadota > Gammaproteobacteria > Burkholderiales > Burkholderiaceae_C > Rhodoferax. Next base: position 5,497 of record PFKL01000033.1, on the reverse strand, counting down.
TGAAAACCCAGGCGCCGTTGCGTGAAAGGTGGAAATCATGACTCTCTCCTTAAGCGAGTTGTACCATGCCTTGATGTCGCAGTAACGCATCCAGATTGGGCTCGCGGCCACGAAACGCCTTGAACGACTCAATCGCGGGCCGGCTGCCTCCGGCTTCAAGAATTTCTTTTCGGTAGCGTCGCCCTGTCTCGCGGGCGCCTTCTGCGCTGCTGGCGGCTTCTTCGAATGCCGCGTAAGCGTCTGAACTTAGTACCTCGGCCCACTTGTAACTGTAATAGCCCGCGGCGTAACCACCGGCAAATATATGGCTGAACGTGTGTGCGGTGCGCGACCACTGCGGCGGTTGCAACACGGCAACCTCGTCACGCACCTGCTGCAGCAAGGGCATGATGGCGGCAGCTGGATCGTGTGCGGTGTGCAGCAGCATGTCAAACAGCGAAAACTCGATTTGCCGTAGTGTCTGCATACCGCTTTGAAAGTTCTTGGCTGCCAGCATCTTGTCAAACAGCGCGCGTGGCAGCGATGCGTCGGTGTCGACATGCGCGGTCATACCTTGCAGTACATCCCATTCCCAGCAAAAGTTTTCCATGAACTGGCTGGGCAGTTCGACCGCGTCCCACTCGACGCCGCTGATGCCAGAGACGTCGCGCTCGTTGACCTGCGTGAGCAGATGGTGCAGACCATGACCAAATTCGTGGAACAAGGTGGTGACGTCGTCGTGCGTGAGCAGCGCCGGTTTGCCGCCAACGCCAGCGGCAAAATTGCAAACCAGGTGCGCTACCGGCGTTTGCAGCGTGTGCGTATCAGGGCGCAGCCAGCGGGCGCGCACGTCGTCCATCCAGGCGCCGCCGCGCTTGCCGTTGCGCGCAGTCGGGTCCAGGTAGAACTGGCCCACCAGGACGGGTTCGCCTTGCAGTTGCGCGCATTCAATGCGAAAAAAGCGCACATCCTCGTGCCACACTGGCGCGTGGTCAGGGCGAATCTGCACTTCAAACAAGGATTCGACGATGCCAAACAGGCCATCGAGCACCTTGGGCAGCGGAAAGTATTGTTTGACCTCTTGTTCGTTGAACGCATAGCGCGCTTCTTTGAGCTTCTCGCTGACATAGGGCCAGTCCCACGGTTGGGGATCGGGCAGGTTCAATTGCTCAGCGGCAAAGGCACGCAGATCAGCCAGGTCTTTTTCGGCAAACGGGCGTGCACGCTGGGCCAGATCACGCAAAAAACTGATGATCTGCTCGGGCGATTCAGCCATCTTGGGCACGACCGACAGCGCACCAAAATTGGTGTGTCCCAGCAGCTGGGCCTCTTCCAGGCGCAAGGCGAGCAATTCATTGATCAGCGCTGAGTTATCAAACTGTTGCTGCGCCGGGTCTGCTTGATCGGAGGCGCGGGTGACGTAGGCGCGGTAAAGCGTCTGGCGCAGCGCGCTGCTGCTGGCAAACTGCATGACCGGCAAATAGCAAGGCAATTTGAGTGTGAGTTTGTAGCCATCCTTGCCGTCGAGCTGTGCCGCTGCCGCCGCTGCAGCAATGATGTCAGCTGGCGCCCCGTCGAGTTCATCGCGCTGCGCGTAATAGGCGAAAGCGTCGGTGGCATCGAGCGCGTTTTCGCTGAATTTCTGGCTCACGGCAGCTTGACGCTCCTGGATTTCGGCAAAGCGCGTGCGGTCAGTGCCCTGCAACTCAGCACCACCAAGCACAAAGTTGCGCAGGGCGTTTCGATGCGCCTGGCGTTGCTCGGGCGTCAATGTGGTCGCATCGATTGCCTTGTACTTGGCAAAGAGTCGCTCGTCGGCGCCCAGCCGGGTGTAGAACTCGGTGATCTTGGGCAGCGCCGCGTTGTAAGCAGCGCGCAGCTCGGGCGTGTCGGCCACACTGTTGAGGTGGCTGACGGTGCCCCAGGCGCGCGACAGGCGTTCGGTGGCCACGTCCAGAACGCGCGCAATGGCGTTCCAGCTGACCTCAAATTCCGCTTGGGTGACCGTCGCCAAAGCGGTGTCGGCCTGTGCCAGCAAGGCGTTGATAGCAGGTTCAATATGGCCGGGCTGAACCTGGTCAAACAGGGGGAGGTCGTCAAAAGAGAGAAGGGGATTGGTCATGGTCGGTCGCTTAAAGCCGTCAGTTGGCGGCGCGTTCTGCCGCTTCAAGGGTGTTGACCAGCAGCATGGTGATGGTCATGGGGCCAACGCCACCCGGCACCGGCGTGATGTAGCTGGCGACCTGGCGCACGCCTTCAAAGTCGACGTCGCCGCACAACTTGCCTTCGTCGTTGCGGTTCATACCCACGTCCAGCACCACCGCGCCCGGCTTGACCATATCACGGGTCAGCACATTGCGCTTGCCCACGGCAGCAACGATCAAATCGGCCTGCAGGGTCAGCGCCTTGAGGTCGGTCGTGCGTGAGTGGCAGATGGTCACGGTGGCGTCTTTTTGCAGCAGCATCAGCGCCATCGGCTTGCCAACAATGTTGCTGCGGCCAATAACGACCGCGTGTTTGCCACGCGAGTCAAAGCCAATGGATTCAAGCATTTTCATGCAGCCGTAAGGCGTGCACGGCCAAAAACCCGGCGTGCCGGTCATCAGCGCGCCGGCGCTGGCGACGTGAAAGCCGTCAACGTCTTTCAGCGGTGAGATCGCTTCGATGACTTTGTTGGCATCAATGTGCTTGGGCACCGGCAGTTGCACCAGAATGCCGTGAATGGCCGGGTCTTTGTTGAGGGTGTCGATGCGTGCCAGCAACGCAGCTTCGGTCAGGTCAGCGTCATATTTTTCCAGCACCGAATGGAAACCGCAGTCTTCGCAGCCCTTGACCTTGTTGCGCACATAGACCTGGGATGCCGGATTCTCCCCCACCAGAATCACCGCCAGGCCGGGCGTGATGCCACGGGCTTTCAGGGCTTGGGCACGGGCGGTAACGTCGGCACGCAATTGTTTGGACAGGGCGACGCCGTCAATGATGTGTGCCGTGTGTTGTGTAGTAGTCATGGTGTTTACTCAGAAAAAAGCCCGCGGGAAGTCTCCAGGCGGGCATGATAAAAGGGAACAACAGTGCAGTCGGCCATGCGGTCATGCCTTCGCGGCATTGGGCCCGAGGGCAATCTTGAGCAGGTCAGCGACGGTGTTGGCACTGAGCTTTTCCATGATGTTGGCGCGGTGCGCTTCAACCGTCTTGATGCTGATGCCCAGGTCGTCGGCGATTTGCTTGTTGAGACGACCGGCGACGATGCGCTCGAGCACCTGCGACTCTCGCAGCGTCAGCCGCGCCATCAGGGCTTCGCGATTGAGCGCATTCTGGTACTCGGCAAACGCGTCGCTGGCTTGTTCGAGCATGCGCTCCACCAGTGGCAACAGCTTTTCTTCGTTGAACGGCTTCTGGATGAAGTCCATGGCGCCTTTTTTCATGGTCTCCACCGCCATGGGAACGTCACCGTGGCCTGTAATGAACGCCAACGGCAGTGGTGAGTGGTTTTCCGTCAAGCGGTCTTGCAGTTCCAGGCCGGTCATGCCGGCCATGCGGATGTCAACGATCAGGCAAGCCACTTCGCGCGCATCGTAGCGGCTCAGGAACGATTCCGCAGATTCAAAACAGCGGACCCGGTAATCTTTGCCCTCTAGCATCCATTGCAGAGAATCGCGCACCGCTTCGTCATCGTCGACAACGTAAACCGTGCCTTTTTTGGGAATCAAACTCATGGTGAAAACTGAAGTCCTTTTTGTTCAGAGCGCATTCTGGGCGAACCAGTCAAGGTGTTTGGCCCGGGTATCCAGAAGGTGAAACAGCAACCTGTAACTGCGTCGGCATTGTAGATGTTCTCGGCTTTCATCCGGCCCATGTGCGACTCGACGATCGAGCGGCACAAACTCAGCCCGATACCCATGCCGTCTGGCTTGGTGGAATAGAACGCCTCGTACAGTCGCGTCATGACCTCGGGGGCGATCCCGGCGCCGTTGTCCAGGACCATGAATTCGATCACCGGTTTTGCGTCAACAACAGCAGGGGCCACGCGCAGTTTGACCAGGCGCTGGGCCGTTGGCCGCTGCGCGTTATCTATCGACTCAGCCGCATTTTTGAGCAGATTCAGGACAACTTGCTCGATCAGGATCGGGTCGACCATAACGTTGGGCAAGCTTGGCGCAACATAGAGCATCAGCTTCACGTTGCGACGGCGCATTTCGATTTCTGCCAATTCAACGGCCTCGTTGACAATCGTCGAGATATTGGACAGGGTTCGGTTGGGTTCGCTGCGTTTGACGAAAGAGCGGATACGCTGAATGATCTGACCGGCCCGGTTGGCTTGGCGCGCCGTTTTGTCCAAGGCGCCGAGTAACTCCTCTTGGGATATCTGCGCTGCCTTGATGCGCGAGACCATGCCATTGCAATAGTTGTTGATGGCCGTCAGCGGTTGGTTCAGCTCATGCGCGACGCTCGACGCCATCTCGCCCATGGTGATCAGGCGGCTGGACGTCTGCGCCCGCTCGGCCTGAATCTTGGCTTGTTCTTCGGCTTCGCGGCGCGCAGTGATGTCGGTGGCGATCACCATCTGCGCCAGGCGACCATCCACCCAGCTCAGGTAACGTGTTCGTACCTCCAGCCAGCGGCCGAGACTGCCAAGGTAAATTTCTGCGCTTTCAGTTTCTTTTTCCGACAACTGGTCAGTGGGCAGACCAGCAAAAACATCCACTGTATCGAGCGATTCATCTGACGAGACGGGCTCAGGCACACCGGCCTCGGCAATCAGTTGCAAATGCCCCTGAACCTCGGCTCCAAACCACTGCCGATAGAGCTTATTGGCAAAAAGAAGCTCATTGTTGCCCAAAGGTGCTACTGAAATAGAAGCGTCCAACGCTTCCAGAACGGCGGTAAAACGCTCATGTGATGCAGCGAGTTGCTCGCGCACCCGGTTCGGTTCGGTGATGTCTGTCATAGACGTCATCCAGCCTGTCTGTTCCCCAAACGCATCAATCAGCGGCGAGACGTACAGCCGCGCGTCGATCAGCCCGCCGTCTTTGCGTCTGACCCGGAACTGTATACCGCTGGGGTCGATTCGACCGGCCAGCTCCTCGGCCAGACGTCCTCTCAGCACCTCGTGATCTTCTTCGGGCCAATAAGGGAACGGTGCCGTTTTGCCGATCAGTTCATTTTCGCTCCAACCTGTCATGCTGCAAAAAGCGGCATTGACATAGGTGATCTTGCCTTGCATGTCCAGCGCCCGCATGCCGGTAAGCATCGAGTTTTCCATGGCGCGGCGAAAAGCTGTTTCACGCACCAACGCGTCTTGCGCCTGAATGCGCCTGCGCGTGTGACGCCAATTGGCCAGCAACAACCAGGCGGTAACGGCGCTGAGCACCATCACCAACCAGAACAGGGCGCTACCGATCACCCCGGCCGAGGTGCGGTAAGCTTGGCCACGGATTGTCAGACCGTTGCCCACGGGCGACACCGGCAACTCGTAACCATTGACCGGGTTGGCCCACGGCAAGACGTTGCGGGTGAG
>PFKL01000150.1 GCA_002784245.1 Comamonadaceae bacterium CG_4_10_14_3_um_filter_60_75 | reverse complement strand
GCTGGGCGCAGGTGGCGGGCTGTGCGCTGCTGGTGTCGGTGGGATCGTGGCTGATGTTCCCCAAGAGTTTCATTTACTTTGGCGTGCTGCACGGTATCGCAGTGATGTTGATTGTGGTGCGCCTGACAGCGCATTGGGGACGCTGGTTGTGGTTGCTGGGTGGGCTGGCCATTGCATCTAAATTCATAGCTTCTTACGCCCTGAATATATGGGCTAGCGCCGATTTTGTTCATCAGATGAATGGCATGGGCTGGAACTGGCTGGGCTGGATCACGCGCAAGCCGATCACCGAAGACTATGTGCCCGTGTTCCCCTGGCTGGGAGTGATGTGGTGGGGCGCGGCTGCCGCGCCGCTGCTGGCGCGCTGGTTGCGTGGTCAGGCTGGTGGCCGGGGTGTCAAAGCGTTAGCGGGTTTGGGCCGCTGGAGCCTGGGCTATTACATGGTGCATCAGCCGGTGTTGATCGCGCTGGTAGGCGCCATGAGCTGGCTGCGCGCATAAAAAAGGCCGGAACGTGTCCGGCCTGAGGGTTCGCGGTGGAAAGCCCTTATTCAATCTTGGCTTTTTTACGCAGGTCTTCCTGGTAATTGGTCAGCTTTTGCTGCTGCAGTTGTTGTGCCACTTGCGGTTTGACGTCTTCAAGCTTGGGTAGTTGCGCTTCGCGCACGTCGTCCAGGCGGATGACGTGGTAGCCGAATTGTGATTTGACCGGCGTTTCGGTCAATTTGCCTTTGCTCAGGCCGGTGAGTGCCTGGGCAAATTCGGCCACGTAGTTGCTGGCCGGTGCCCAGTCCAGATCGCCGCCCTTGGCGCCAGAGCCCGGGTCTTTGCTGGATTTTTTGGCGATGTCTTCAAACTTGCCGCCTTTTTTCAGCTGGGCGATGATGGCCGCGGCTACGGCTTCCTTCTCGACCAGGATATGGCTGGCACGGTATTCCTTGCCGCTGTTGGCCGCAGCAAATTTGTCGTATTCGGCCTTGATTTCTTCGTCGGTGACGGCGTTGGTTTTTTGGTAATTGGCAAACAGCTCACGGATCAAAATAGCCTGGCGCGCCAGCTCCATTTGTGACTTGAAGTCGGCGGTGGTGTCCAGGCCTTGCTTTTGCGCTTCTTGCATGAAGATTTCGCGGGCGATGACTTCGTCCTTGATCTGCTGTTCGATCTCGGGGGTGACCTGGCGCCCCGAACGCGCCACCTGCTGGCTCAGCGCTTCCACGCGCGTCAAGGGGACCGCTTTGCCATTGACGATGGCGACGTTCTGGGCCAGAGCCAGAGGCGACAGACTGGCGACCAAAGCAGCCAGCGCAAAACTTGTGACAAGCTTGTGTTTCATGCAAATTTCCTGAAGGTTTGAGTAAAAAGTTTGCGGTTTCGGCCCGCTTTTATTTAGCTGCGGGTGTCTGGGCTTCAATGGCCAGCGCATGCAGGCCTTGATCCATGAAATCTTGCAGCGCATCATACACAAGCCGATGCCGCGCCACCGGGCTCTTGCCGGTAAATAAATGTGAAGTGATGCGCACCCGAAAATGGGTGCCAAAGCCCGTGCCATTGGCGCCGGCGTGGCCATGGTGCTGGCCGCTCTCATCAATGACTTCCAGCGCGCTGGGCTGCAACACGGTTTGCAGCCGGGTTTGCAGCTGCTGGGCGCTCGGGAAAACCTCGGGCTTCATGGTGTAGGGGCTTTCTCGTCGTCAGCGGTCAGGTAGCGCGAGATATAAAAGCCCTGGCCGACGATAAAGATCAACGGGAAAGCGTAGCCCCAGATCTTGAAATCGACCCAGGCCTCGGTGCTGTAAAACGCCGCCACGTAGCCGTTGATGGCGGCCATGAACACACAGTACGCCACCCAGATCATGTTCAGGCGCATCCACACCGGGTCGGGCAGGGTGAGCTGGCTGCCAAGCAGCATCTTGAGGAAGTTCTTTTTATAAACCCACACGGCCACCGCCAGCGCAACCGCCATGGCGGCATAGAGCACGGTGGGCTTCCACTTGATGAAACGCTCGTCGTGCAGCACCAGCGTCAGCGTGCCAAAGATCAGCACCAGCGCCAGTGTGGCCTTGTGCATGGCACTGAGTTTGTGGTCCAGCCGATAGATCAGCGCCATTTGCACCACGGTGGCGGCCATCAGCACGGCGGTGCCGATGTAGATGTCGTAGAGCTTGAACGCGCCAAAGAACAGCAGGATGGGGAAAAAGTCGATCAGTATCTTCATGTGGGAGTGAAGTTTAACGAGGCCGAGTTCATGCAGTAGCGCAAGCCGGTGTCGGTGGGACCGTCGTCAAACACATGGCCCAGGTGTGCGCCGCATTGTGCACAGACGGTTTCCACCCGCCTCATGCCGTGGCTGGTATCGGTAATCTCGGTGATGGCCCCCGGCAGCGCCTGCGAAAAACTGGGCCAGCCGCAGTGCGCGTCGAACTTGGTGGCGGAGTCAAACAGCTTGGCACCGCAACAAAGGCAGTGGTAGCTGCCGTTGGCCCAATGGCGCTCGTACTTGCCGCTGAACGGCCGCTCGGTCGCCTTGTGGCGGGTGACCTGGTAGGCCACCAGTTCGGCATCCGGGTCGGCTTGCAACTGGGCCAGCCATTGGTCATCGGTTTTTTGGATGGGAAAAGTCATGAGTGGTCTCCGGGCTTATGAACTGCAACTGATTTCAATGCGGCTGGCCCAGTCGGGTGGAAAACCAGCCATGGCCTGTGCGTCGGGGTGGTCGTCAAACGGATGGGTCACCACCTGCAGCAAGCGCTGCACCGCAGAAAAATCCTTGTGTTGAGCCGCTTCGATGGCTTCTTCGCACAGGTAATTGCGTAGCACAAACTTGGGATTGATCTTGAGCATCAAATCGGCTTCTAGCCCTTTGACGTCAATTGCTAACAGCTCTTGATAACGTAGCAACCAGGCGTCCCAGGCCAGGCGGTCGATGAACAAGTCGCGCACGGGCTCGTAGCGATCTTGAAGGCGCGCATCGCTCAGACGCCGCCAGAAAATGGTGTAGTCCACCCGGTCGCGCGCCAGCAGCACCAGCAGGTTGTCGATGAGCGCGCCGGGGTCTGCGGGGCCGTCATCATGCAAGCCCAGTTTGGCGCACATCAGGCGCTGGTAGGCTTGCGCAAACAGTGGCTTGAAGGTGTTCAGGGCCTGCAGCGCCAGGGTTTCATGCTCGATCAGTGGCAACAGCGCTTGCGCCAAAGCGTACAGGTTCCAGTGAGCAATCTCTGGTTGCGCGTCAAAGGCGTAGCGGCCTGCGTGGTCCGTATGGTTGCAGATGTGGCCAGGGTGATAAGCGTCCAAAAAGGCAAACGGCCCGTAGTCCAGCGTCAGCCCCAGAATGCTCATGTTGTCGGTGTTCATCACCCCGTGGCAAAACCCGACCGCCTGCCAATGTGCCACCATCACCGCGGTGCGCGCTGTCACTTCTTGCAGCAAAGCGGCATAGGCGTTGCCGTTGAATTGGGCGGTTTCACGACACGCGGGGTAATAGCGGTCGATCACGTAGTCGGCCAGGGTGCGCAACGCGTCGATCTGCCCGCACGCCGCAAAGTGTTCAAAGTGACCAAAACGGATGAAGCTTGGCGCGACGCGCGTCACCACCGCAGCGGTTTCCATGGTTTCGCGGCGCACCGGTTGGTCGGAGCCGATGACGCACAGCGCACGCGTGGTGGGGATGCCCAGCGCGTGCATGGCTTCACTGCATAAAAACTCGCGAATACTGCTGCGCAGCACGGCCCGTCCGTCGCCCCGGCGCGAATAAGGGGTCAGACCTGAGCCTTTGAGCTGCACCTCCAGTCCATTGGTTTCACCCAAAAGAATCGCGCGTCCGTCACCCAATTGCCCCGCCCACTGACCAAACTGGTGGCCGCTGTAAACGCTGGCCAATGGCTGCGTGCCGTGGATGGGCAGATTGCCTGAAAGAGCTTGCAGCCAGTCTGCGGATGTCAGCCAGCTCGCTTCCAATCCCAGCAAATCAGCCACCTGGCTACAGTGCCCCACCCAATAAGGTGCGGGTAATGGCTGCGGCGCCAGCGGGGTGTGAAAATGCGCACCCAATTGGTGAAAACGGTTGTCCCACGACAGCGGCGTGTGGACAGCTTGAACAGGGTTGCGTGTACGGTGCATGCCGGAATTGTCCCGTTTGGCGTTCAAACCCGGAGTGAGCAGGGGCATAATTTTTGCATGACCGCATAATCACACCCTTCTTCAGTGTCCACCGACTTGCATTCATGGTGATTCCTGGTTTCCAACTGAATTCGCTTAAAACTCGCATTGTTTTGCTGGTTTCAGGCATTGTGGTGCTGGCGTTTCTGGCGCTGGCCACCTTTGTCAAGGGCCTGATGCAGGATCAATTGCTGGTGTTCGCAGGCGAGCAGCAGCGTTCTACCCTGCAGCTGCTGACTTCTGAGGTGAACCGTGGTCTGCAAGAGCGGCTCCAGACGCTCAAGGCAGTGTCGGTCAATGCGACCGCGACGCCGCTTGACAGTAGGGCAACGGTGCGGCTGTTTGTGATCCAAAATGCTTTTTTGGCCGATGTCTTCAATGGCGGTGTAATGGTTTGGAACCCCCAGTCCGAGTTGTTGACTGAACCGGAGCAAGCGGCAGACGACATCGCTGCCAGTGCGGTGGATGCGCAGGATCTGGCCGAGGTTTTGCGCACCGGCAAAGAGACGATTGGTCGGGTGCAGGTGCTTCAGGAACGCCAGCAGGCGGCTTTTGCCCTGTTGGTGCCTTTGCACAATGTACAAGGTGAGGTCAGCGGTGTTCTGGGGGGCATTGTCCGACTGGATCAGCCCAATTTCTTGTCCCAGATGACGTCGCATACCTACGGCCGAACCGGCAATTTGTTCCTGCTTGACGCACGCCAGCGGCTGATTTTTGCCACCTCGGACACGGCGCGAACCTTTGAGGTTTTACCCGCACCCGGGGCAAGCCCCTGGATTGACCGCTTTGTGCAGGGGTTTGAGGGAACCGCACGGGTGGTCAATCCGCACGGGGTTGAAGTGCTGGTGAGCATTCAGCAAATCCCCCTGGCGCATTGGTACGCGTCGGTTACCCTGACGCCACAAGAGGCGTTTGGCTTGATCGACGCCATCAAATGGCCAGCCCGGATCGTGGGGTTGGCGATGCTGCTTCTCATGCTGGGTTTGATCGGTTGGTTATTGCATCGCCAATTGGCTCCCATGACGCAAGCGCTGACTGCGCTGGACGGCTTTGTGCGCGGCCATCAGCCGCCGCAGGCGCTGCCCGTGGTGCGCCCTGACGAAGTGGGCCAGTTGGTGAGTGGTTTCAACCGTTTGCTCCAAACCCTGGCGCAGCAACAGCAGACCTTGCAGGTCAGTGAGGTGTTCAAGCAGTCGGTGCTCAATTCGGTCACCGCAGCCATCGCCGTGCTGGACGAACAGGGCAAGATCGTGATGGTTAACGATGCCTGGCTGGCTCTGGTGCCCGACAGTGCGATAGGGAGCAACTATCAGCAAGCGTGCCGGACGGTGGAAGCCTCAGACGCATCTACCCTGCAACTGGCTCCAAAGGATGGCATTGCGGCGGTGCTGGAGGGACGCTTGCCGCGCTATTACACCGAGTGTGCCTCCCCCATGCCGCAAGCGCCAGGCTGGCGCAGCATGAGTGTGACCCCGCTGCAGGGACCTTCGCAGCGCGGAGCCGTGGTGTCGGTGGAGGACATCAGCCAACGCATCCAGATGGAAGAACAGGTGCGCGAGCTGGCTTTTTATGACCCGCTCACGGGTCTGCCCAATCGTCGTTTGGCGCTGGAACGCTTGAGCCAGCAGTTGGTGCAAAGCCGACGCGACAAGTCTCGGCTGGCGCTGATGTTTGTCGATCTGGACCATTTCAAACCCATCAACGACGAACTGGGGCACGAGGTGGGTGACTGGCTGCTGCGCGCGGCGGCCCAGCGCGTACAGGGTTGTCTGCGCGAGTCAGACACGGCGGCGCGTCTGGGTGGCGACGAGTTTGTGGTGCTGCTGCCCGATGTACAAAGCGCAGAGGCAGCGCTGTCTGTGGCCGAAAAAATCCGCGTGGCGCTGGCGCAAGAATTTGTCACCGATCAGGGTGTGGCACTTCAAATTTCTTCGAGCTTTGGCGTTGCGATCTACCCCGACCATGCGCAGGTCGACAAAGACCTGCTGCGCCTGGGGGATGAGGCCATGTACCGGGCCAAAAAGCGGGGCGGCAATGCCGTTGAGCTATGCCAAGGTGTGCCAGAGGCGCTGACCGCTGACGAACCTGCACAGCAACCCCGCTCGCATGTGCACTTGCGCTGGAAAGCTGCTTTCAACTGCGGCCACCCAGAGATTGATCAGCAGCACCAGACATTGTTTGAGCTGGCCAACGCACTGCTGGACGCCGCAGCGCTGCGGCATGAGCATATGGACAGCTTGGATACGGCTTTCTTGAAGCTGCTGTCGCACGTGATGGAGCACTTCAGCCTGGAAGAAAGCGTTTTGACCGCTGTCGGCTACGCGGATATCGCCACCCACACCAAGGAGCATCAGGCGCTGGTGGCGCGTGCGCAAGCGCTGTATGCCGCTGCGCAGGCCGATGAGGCCGACACGGCGGCGCACGACAAATTGGTTCATTTTCTGGTCAACGAACTGGTGGCTACGCACATGCTGCAAAGCGACCGTGCCTTTCTGGCTGCTGTCGCCAAGGTGGCTTGACGCGCTGGCGCCGTTCTGCCGCTTGGAGGGATTTGGCAGTACCATGCCCGCCTTCAAACAAACCACACAGGAGACAAAACATGCTCGGACTGATGCAAAGCCAACAATTGTCGATTTCGTCGCTGATTGATTTTGCCGAACGCCATCACGGTGAGGGCCAGATCGTTTCGCGCCGTGTTGAAGGCGATATCCACCGCTATACCTACAAGGAATGCGCAGCGCGTTCGCGCCAACTTGCCAAAGCACTGGACACGCTGAAGGTGGCGTTTGGCGAACGGGTGGCTTCCATTGCCTGGAACGGCTACCGCCACATGGAAATGTATTTTGGCGTCAGCGGCTCGGGCCGGGTGTTGCACACCATCAACCCACGCATGCACCCGGAGCAGATTGCCTGGGTGATCGGCCACGCGCAGGACCAGGTGGTGTGTTTCGACATGAGCTTCCTGCCCATTGCCAAAGCCATCCACGCCAAATGCCCCAGCGTGCGCCAATGGGTGGCGCTGTGTGATGCCGACAAGCTGCCTGCAGATACCGGCATTCCCGGTCTGGCCAGTTATGAGGCGCTGCTGGCGGCTGAGTCGGGCGGCTATGCCTGGCCCGAGTTTGATGAAAACACCGCGTCGTCCATGTGCTACACCAGCGGCACCACGGGTAATCCCAAGGCCGCGCTGTACAGCCATCGCTCCACCGTGCTGCACGCGTACGCTGCTGCGCTGCCCGACGTGATGAGCCTGTCGGCGCGAGATTCGATCTTGCCGGTGGTGCCGATGTTTCACGTCAACGCCTGGGGCATTCCCTATTCAGCGGCGCTGACCGGCGCCAAGCTGGTATTCCCCGGGCCGGGTATGGATGGCAAGTCCATTTACGACCTGATCGAGTTGGAACAGGTCACCTACGCTGCGGGCGTGCCGACCATCTGGCAGATGCTGCTGAGCCACATGGAGCCCAACGGCCTGCGTTTTTCAAGTCTCAAACGCACGGTGATTGGCGGCTCGGCCTGCCCACCGGCCATGATCACCGCGTTCAACGACAAGTATGGCGTGGAGGTGCTGCACGCCTGGGGCATGACCGAGATGAGCCCGCTGGGTACGCTGTGCACGCTCAAGAACAAACATTTGACGATGTCTGAAGCAGACAAGATGAAGGTGCGCCTGAAGCAAGGCCGCTGCATTTATGGCGTGGACATGAAGATTGTCGATGGCAACAACAACGAGCTCCCATGGGACGGTAAAACCTATGGCGACCTGCTGGTCAAGGGGCCGTGGGTGGTGCGCGAATACTTCAAGGGTGTGGGCGACACCGAGGCCGTCAAGCCGCTGATCGACGGCTGGTTCCCCACCGGCGACGTGGCCACCATCGACGCCGACGGCTACATGCAGATCACTGACCGCAGCAAGGACGTGATCAAGAGCGGTGGTGAGTGGATCAGCTCGATCGACATCGAAAACATCGCGGTGGCACACCCGGCAGTGGCGATGGCCGCGTGCATTGGCATGCGCCACCCCAAGTGGGACGAGCGCCCGATCGTGGCGGTGGTGAAAAAGCCTGGGCAAGAGCTCACCCGAGAGGAGTTACTGGCGTTTTACGCAGGCAAAGCCGCCAAGTGGCAAGTGCCTGACGACGTGGTGTTTCTGGACGCGATCCCGCTGGGTGCGACCGGCAAGATGCAAAAGACCAAGCTGCGTGACATTCTCAAAGACTACGTGCTGCCAGACCTGCGCTAAAGCGCGCAGAGTGTGCTAGCGCTGCATGGAGTTTTTTGCCATTTCGCTGCTGAACGGCATCAGCTACGGGCTGCTGCTGTTCATGCTCAGTTCGGGGTTGACGCTGATTTTCAGCATGATGGGGGTGCTCAACTTCGCCCATGCGTCGTTCTATATGCTGGGCGCCTACTTTGCCTACACGCTGACGGGTTGGCTGGGCTTTTGGGCGGCGCTGCTGCTGGCTCCCGTTGGCGTGGGTCTTTTTGGCGCGCTGTTTGAGCGCTACGTGTTGCGCCGCGTGCACCAGTACGGGCATGTGGCGGAACTGCTGATCACCTTTGGCATGAGTTACATCCTGCTGGAACTGGTGCAACTGGTGTGGGGGCGCAGTTCGGTGGACTACCGGGTGCCTGTGGCGCTGGACGGCCCGCTGTTTACGCTGTATGGCACGCAGTTCCCGCTGTACCGCGCGTTCATGATGGGCGTGGCACTGGCCATGCTGGTGGCGTTGTGGCTGCTGCTCACGCGCAGCCGCGTCGGACTGGTGATCCAGGCGGCGCTCACCCACCCGCATATGGTGGAGGCGCTGGGCCATAACGTGCCGCGCGTCTTCATGCTGGTCTTTGGTGGCGGCTGCGCGCTGGCCGGTCTGGCCGGCGTGATTGGCGGCAACGCGTTTGTCACCGAGCCTGGCATGGCCGCAGCGGTGGGCGGCATCATCTTTGTGGTGGTAGTGGTGGGCGGCATGGGCTCGCTGGCCGGGGCGTTTCTGGCGTCGCTGCTGATCGGCGTGTTGCAAACCTTTGCCGTGGCGGTAGATGTGTCGATCCAGTCTGCC
>PFKL01000189.1 GCA_002784245.1 Comamonadaceae bacterium CG_4_10_14_3_um_filter_60_75 | reverse complement strand
GAAAAGGGGCCGTGCTCGGAATATTCGAGATATCGCCTTGAGCCCGGCGCGGCGACCGGGCCATGTGCGTGCGGTTTTGGGGCAAAAACACGCGCGAGACGGAGAGTGCAGCACGCCAGCGACGGTCGGCGCGCGCCTTTCGCCCCAAAGCCCGGTCACATGTCCAGATCACCCCGCCTGGCGATGTCGGTAGCAGAAAAGGGGTCGTGCTCGGATTAAGGGTGGTCGACACTGTTGCGCGTACAGAGCGACTGTTCGGCGCGAGTTACCCTTGCGCCATCGGTCGGCTCGGGTCGCTGCACCACTCGCTCCAACTGCCGGCGTACAGCGCGCTCGGGCCATAACCGGCCAACTCCATGGCGATGATGTTGGGCACAGCGCTGACACCGCTGCCGCAGTGGTGCACTACAGTGGCGGGGTCGCGGCCAGCCAGCAGGGCGTCGAATTCGGCGCGCAACGCCGCTGGCGATTTGAAGAAACCCTGCGCATCCAGGTTGGAACTGAACACCCGGTTGAGCGCGCCGGGGATGTGCCCAGCCACCGGGTCCAGCGGCTCTACCTCGCCGCGAAAACGTGGCGCGCCGCGGGCGTCGACGATGGTCTGGCACGGCTTACCCAGGTTATTCACTACAGTATTTGTAGCTACAAGCGCATGATCTTCCTGGGCTAGAGGGTAATTTGATGTTGAACTGCCAGACGCATTTTGACGTGCCTCGGCACCCGTTTCCACCGCGCCATTCGCCGCTTGCCAGGCAGCAAAACCACCGTCGAGCACTGCCACCGCTTCGTGGCCCAGCCATTTCAGCATCCACCACAGGCGGCCACAGTAATTGACACCCTGGCGGTCATAAACCACGGCTTGCATGCCCGGGGTCAGGCCGACGCTGCCGACCCAGGCGGCAAATTGCCCACGCGAGGGCAGCGGGTGACGGCCACCGCTGGCGGCATCGGGCGCACCGTGGGCGCTCAAGTGACGATCAAGGTCGGCGCGCACCGCCTTGACAATGTGCGCTTGCGCGTACTGCGCGTCGCCGGCGGCGGGTTGGCTGAGCTCAAAACTGCAGTCAAAAACCATCAGCGGCTGGCCATCGCGCTGCAGCGTTTGCAGTTGCGCAACAGAAATCAGGGTGGTGTACATGCGCGCTCTCCAATCAAAATAGTCAATGTTCTTCCGCGCTGGCGCCAGGCAACACCCGGCGGCGAAGCGCGGTGGCGACGAAGCCGCTGCCGATGATGATCGCCATACCCAGGCCTTCCAGCGGGTCAATCGGGTCGCCCAGCAGCCACAGGCTGTAGAACGCGGCAAAGACGATGCCCGAATATTGCAAATTGGCCACCAGCAGCGTGGCACCGCGGCTATAAGCGCGCGTCATGCTCCATTGCCCAAGTGAGGCCAGCACGCCCAGCGGCACCAGCCAGGCCGCCGCTTGCCAGCGCACGTTCGCCCAGTCGCTCCAGCCGACCCAGCTGGCACCTGCCAGGCCAATCAGCGCGGTACCCACGGCAAAGTAAAACACGGTGCGTCCCTCGGGTTCACCGACCTTGCCGAGCGCAGTGACCTGCAAATAGGCCAGTGACGCGGTCAAGCCCGACAGCAGCCCGACCAGCCCGGCAAACAACTGGCTTTGGTCCAGCGTCGGGCGCAGCATGATGACCACGCCGACAAATCCGGCCAGCACCGCGCCCAGCAGCGGTCCTTGTGGGGTGGCTTTGCCGTACAGCACGGCGCCGCCGACGACAAAGGCCGCTACCCAGATGCCGCTCATGTAGTTGAGCGTCATGGCGGTGGCCAGCGGCAGGTGGGCAATGGCATAAAACCAGGCGGCCATGGCGGTGACACCGACCACCGTACGCCAGGCGTGCATCCAGGGGACAGGCGTTTTGAGCGGGATGCCACGGGCGCGCAAGGCCAGCACCATGAAGACGATGCTCACCAGCCCGCGGTAAAACACCAGCTCAAACAGGTTGAAACTGGTCGATGCGACTTTGATGCCGACCGCCATGGTGGCAAAAAAGAACGACGCCAACACCATCCACAAGGCTTGCATTTTTATATAAGAAATTGGCCTCTAGCGCTTGTTCTATAAGCGCAAGCAGCTATCAATGTAGGATTTTTCAAAGGCCTATCTGGCGATGGTACCAGTCGTGGAAATGACGCATGCCGTCTTCCATCGGGCTCTGATACGGCCCGACTTCGTTGTCACCGCGGCGCAGCAAGGCACGGCGCCCGGCGTCCATGCGCTCGCCAATCTCATCGTCTTCCAGGCAGGTTTCCATGTAAGCGGCCTGCTGTGCTTCGACGAACTCACGCTCGAACGCGGCGATCTCCTCAGGGTAATAAAACTCGACCATGTTGAGCGTCTTGTCCACGCCCATCGGGTGCAGCGTTGAGACGGTGAGCACATGCGGATACCACTCGACCATGATGTGCGGGTAGTAGGTGAGCCAGATGGCGCCTTGCTGCGGTAGCGCACCGCCCCGGTAGGCCAGCAGCGCGTCGTGCCAGCGCCGGTACACCTTGGATCCGGGCCGGCCGAATGCCTTCGAGACGCCCACGGTTTGCACCGAATACTGCGCACTGAACGCCCACTTCAGGTCATCACAGGTGACAAAACTGCCCAGCCCCGGGTGAAACGGGCCGACGTGGTAGTCCTCCAGATAGACCTCGATGAACGTCTTCCAGTTGTAGTTGCACTCGTGCAGTTCCACCTTGTCAAGCACGTAGCCGCTGAAATCCAGATCAGTACGCTCGCGCATGCCCGCCAGGTCTGCGGCCACGTCGCGGCCGTTGGCTTCAAACAGCAGGCCGTTCCACTCTTGCAGCGGGTAGTTGGTCAGGTTCAGGCAGGGGTCTTGGGCAAAGTGCGGCGCGCCAATGAGCCGGCCTGCGGGTTGCGCACCGTTGGCCGCGTAAGTCCAGCGGTGGATCGGGCAGACCACATTGCCCGCCGTGCCGTCGGTGTTCAGGCTACCGCGCCCTTTGAGCATTACCGCCTGGCGGTGGCGGCAGACGTTGGAGACGAGCTCGATGCCACGCTCGGTATGCAGCAGGGCACGGCCTTCGCCCTCTTGCGGTAAGGCATAAAAGTCGCCCACGTTGGGTACGTTCAGGGCATGGCCCACGTAGCGGGGTCCGCGCTGGAACAGTGTTTGCAGTTCGCGCTGGTGCAGCGCTTCATCAAAATAAGAAATAACTGGTAGTTGGCCGGTGGCCTGCTGCAGTTGAAGACTTAAATCAGACATGGGTGACCTGACCTAAAGACTCCCCACAGGGAGATGCACCAACGGTGCAGTGAGAAAGAAACCGGCCAAGGCCGGTCGGAGGGTCGCTATTGTATCTGCCGGTCTGTCGCGCAAGGCACGCCTAAAATGCACGTTTTTCACCCGGGAGCATTGCAATCCATGGCCAAAGCCACCCCCCACGGGCCGACCCCGCCCGCCAGCTACGAAGCGGCGCTGCAGGAGCTTGAGCAGCTCGTGGCCAAGCTCGAATCGGGCGACCTGCCGCTGGAACAGTTGCTCAGCCAATACCAGCGCGGTGCCGAGTTGCTGGCGTTCTGCCGCGAGCGCTTGCAAGCGGTGCAGACGCAGGTACAGGTGCTTGACCAAGGTGTGCTCAAAGCCTGGACACCCGACGCCGCATGACCCCTGATTTTGATTTCACGCGCTGGATGACCGGCCAGCTTGACGCAGTAGAGCGCGCACTGGACGCTTGGGTTAACGTTGACGCGACCCTGTCGCAAGGTCACCAGGCACCCGCTGACCTGATGGCGGCGATGCGCTACGCGGTGCTCGATGGTGGCAAGCGCCTGCGTCCGTTGCTGGTGCTGGCGGCAGCGCAAACCACCGGCTGCACCGCCGATCACCCAGCGGCCTTGCGTGCGGCCTGCGCGGTGGAACTGATCCACGCCTATTCGCTGGTGCACGACGACATGCCGTGCATGGACAACGACGTGCTGCGTCGGGGCAAGCCGACCGTTCATGTGCGCTACGGTGAAGCGGTGGCCTTGCTGGCGGGCGACGCCTTGCAAGCGCTGGCTTTTGAGTTGTTGACGCCGCCCGGTGGTGAGGTGCCTGATGCGCAACAGGCGGCCTTGTGCGGCCTGCTCGCGCGTGCCGCGGGTTGCGCCGGCATGGCCGGCGGCCAGGCGATTGACCTGGCCAGTGTGGGCTTGCGGCTGACCGAGCCTCAGTTGCGTGAAATGCACCGTCTAAAAACTGGTGCATTGTTGCAAGCCAGCGTGCTGATGGGCGCGGCCTGCGGCAGCGGCAGCGTCAGCGCATCTGCTTTGTCGTCGCTGCAAAACTATGGCGGCGCCATTGGCCTGGCCTTTCAGGTGGTGGACGATATTCTGGACGTGACGGCCGACTCGGCCACGCTGGGCAAGACCGCGGGCAAGGACGCCGATGCCGACAAGCCCACCTATGTGTCGCTGCTGGGCTTGCCACGCGCCCGTGCTTACGCGCAAGAGCTGCACGCCCAGGCGCTGGCGGCGCTGACGCAAAGCGGCCTGAACGACGTGCGCGCCCTGCGTGCGCTGGCTGACATGGTCGTCGAGCGGTCACACTGAAACGACTTAAAAATTGTGGTAAAAAATGCCCTTGGCCCTTATTTAATAAGCGCAAGTAGCTATTAAAAGTAAAGCGTATGTTAATGAATTTGCCGTATTCCTTGTTGCAGACCATTGCCTCGCCCGATGACCTGCGGCGCCTGGCGCGGCCGCAACTGGCGCAACTGGCCACCGAACTGCGGGCTTATTTGCTCGACAGTGTGGCCAAGACCGGGGGCCACCTCAGCTCCAACCTGGGTACCGTCGAATTGACGGTGGCGCTGCATTATGTTTTCAACACACCGAACGACCGCGTGGTGTGGGACGTGGGCCACCAGACCTACCCCCACAAAATTTTGACCGGCCGGCGCGAGCGCATGGCCAGCTTGCGCCAGCTCGGTGGCTTGAGTGGCTTTCCGCAGCGCGCCGAGAGCGAATTTGACGCCTTTGGCACCGCGCACTCCAGCACGTCGATTTCGGCCGCGCTGGGCATGGCGCTGGCCAGCCGCCTCAAGGGCGAAGAGCGCCACGCGATTGCCGTTATTGGCGACGGCGCCATGACCGCCGGCATGGCCTTCGAGGCGATGAACAACGCCGGCGTGTCCGACTGCAACCTGCTGGTCATCCTCAACGACAACGACATGTCGATCAGCCCGCCGGTAGGCGCGCTCAACCGTTACCTGGCCAAACTGCTCAGCGGCCAGTTTTACGCAGCCGCCAAAAATGCTGGCAAAACTGTGCTCAAGGGTGCGCCGCCCTTGTGGGAGCTGGCCAAACGCTTTGAAGAATCGGCCAAAGGCATGGTCAAGCCGATCACACTGTTTGAAAAATTCGGCTTTAACTATGTTGGCCCGATCGACGGCCACGACGTGGACACGCTGGTGAGTGTGCTGGAGAACATCAAGCAACTCAAAGGCCCGCAGTTCCTGCACGTGGTCACCAAAAAAGGCCAGGGCTACAAGCTCGCCGAGGCCGACCCGATTGCCTACCACGGCCCGGGTAAATTTGACCCCGCTGTGGGTCTGCAAAAGTCTGGCACAGCGACCAAGCCGACGTTTACCCAGGTGTTTGGCGACTGGCTGTGCGACATGGCCGCAGCCGACCCCAAGCTGGTGGCGATCACCCCGGCGATGCGTGAGGGCTCGGGCATGGTGGCGTTTCACCAGCGCTTCCCCGACCGCTTTTTTGATGTTGGCATTGCCGAACAGCACGCGGTGACCTTTGCCGCCGGGTTGGCGTGCGAAGGGCTCAAACCGGTGGTGGCAATTTATTCCACCTTTTTGCAACGTGCCTACGACCAGTTGATTCACGATGTGGCGATCCAGAACCTGCCGGTGGTGTTTGCGCTGGACCGCGCTGGCCTGGTCGGTGCCGATGGCGCCACCCACGCCGGTGCGTATGACATACCCTATCTGCGCTGTATCCCGAACCTCAGCGTGGCCTGCCCGGCCGACGAGAACGAGTGCCGTCAATTGCTGAGTACCGCTTACGCGCAAAGCACACCTGTGGCGGTGCGCTACCCGCGCGGCGCGGGGGCCGGCGTGCCTGTGGACAAGTCACTTGATGCATTGCCGTTTGGCAAAGGCGAGCTGCGTCGCCAGGGCAGGGGTGTGGCCATTCTGGTGTTTGGCACTTTGTTGTACCCGGCGCTGCAAGTGGCCGACAAGCTGGGTGCCTCAGTGGTCAACATGCGCTGGGCCAAGCCGCTCGATGTGGAACTGCTGCTACAAGTGGCCAGCAGCCACGACGCTTTGGTCACTCTGGAAGAGGGCGCGGTCATGGGTGGAGCCGGCAGTGCGGTGCTGGAGGCACTGGCCGCCGCTGGCTTGGTCAAACCGCTGCTGCAACTGGGCTTGCCCGACAAGTTCATCGAGCATGGCGATCCGGCCAAACTGCTGGCGTTGCAGGGGCTGGATGCGCCCGGCATCGAAGCGAAACTCCGGCAGCGCTTCGCTGCGATGCTGGTTCCCGCTTGATCCATCGCAAAGAAAGGTCAGTTGAGAGGTCATGACCTAGGGTTAACCCTTGGTTTGATGGGTTTCATTCCTACAATGAAAGCCGATCATCAACCAGGAGTAAACCCCATGGATCGTCGTTCCATCATCAAGCACGCGGGCTTGGCCGGTGTTTTGGCCGCAGGCGCTGCCCCGGCCGTTTATGCGCAAGGCGCGACTGTGCGCTGGCGCCTGGCGTCGAGTTTCCCCAAATCGTTGACGACCATTTACGGCAGCGCCGAAATGTTTGCCAAGACCGTCAAGGCGTTGTCAGGTGGCAAGTTTGAGGTGACGGTGCACGCCACTGGCGAATTGATGCCGGCCTTTGGTGTGGTCGACGCGATCCAGAACAACACCGTCGAGATGGCGCAAACGGCGTCCTATTACTTTACCGGCAAGGACCCGATTTTTGCCTTTGGCTGCGCGGTGCCGTTTGGCCTGACCGCGCGCCAGATGGACGCCTGGATGAAACACGGTAACGGCCGCAAGCTGATGGATGCCTTTTACGCCAAATACAACATCAAGAGCCGCAGCGCTGGCAATACCGGCACGCAAATGGGTGGCTGGTACCGCAAGGAAATCAAGACAGTGGCTGACCTCAAGGGTCTGAAAATGCGCATGGGCGGCGGTCTGTTTGGTGAAGCCATGCAAAAGCTTGGCGTGGTGTCGCAAAACATGCCCGCTGGCGATGTGTACATGGCGCTTGAAAAAGGCACACTGGACGCGACCGAGTTTGTTGGTCCTTTTGACGACCAGAAATTGGGGTTCAACAAGGTTGCACCGTACTATTACTACCCAGGTTGGTGGGAAGGTGGCGCCGAGCTGGGGTTTTTCATCAACACCAAAGCGTACGCTGCG
>PFKL01000015.1 GCA_002784245.1 Comamonadaceae bacterium CG_4_10_14_3_um_filter_60_75 | reverse complement strand
GCACCGGTACTGCAGCGCATCCACGACACCTTGTGCAAGGTCTACGCCGACAAGCACCTGGTGTGGTCGCTCACCTGCGCTGACGACCTGACCTGGCGCCTGAGCGAAGGCGATGCGTTTGAATTGCTGGGCAACCTGATGGACAACGCCGCCAAATGGGCGCGCCAGCAAGCCGTCGTTGACATCCGGATCGACGACGACCAACGCCTGTGCATCCGCGTCAGTGACGATGGCCCGGGCTTTGCTGACCCGCTCATCGTTGGTCAACGCCGCGTGCGACTGGACGAACAGGTCCCCGGCCACGGCATTGGCCTGGCTGTGGTCAACGATCTGGTGGGCAGCCACAAAGGCAGCTTGCAGGTCACCCGCTCGGCGCTCGGCGGCGCACAGGTCGACGTCATCTTGCCGGGTCAGACAGCGGCGTGAGGCGGTCATCTATGATGCTGCAATGATGTTCATTGCCGCCAAATTCATGGCTTTTTTGACCCAGCCGCTGGCGTGGGTTGCACTGTTGCTGCTGCTGACCGTGTTGCTGGTGCGCCGTCGCCCGGCGTGGGCCGTCCGGGTTGGCAGCGCTGCTCTGGCGCTGTTGCTGCTGCTCGGTTGGGAGCCGCTACCCGATACGTTGTTGCGCCACCTGGAGTCGCTCTACCCGCCGGTGGTGCGCCAGCAAATCGCGCCCGATACCGCAGGCGTCATCGTCCTCGGTGGCGCGTTGGAGTCGGCCTACGTCTGGTCAGTGCCGGGGCAGAGCGCGCTCAACGACGGGGCCGAGCGCATGACCGAAGCGGTAGCGCTGCTGCGCCAGCAACCCCAGCTCAAGCTGGTGTTCACCGGCGGCGAGGGCGAACTCTTTGGTGGCGACTTGCCGGAGGCCGCGCGCGCCAGCGTGTTTTTTGAAGGGCAAGGTATCCCGGCGGCGCGGGTGTTGTTCGAATCCGCATCGCGCACCACCTATGAAAACGCCGTGCTGAGCAAGCGCCTGAGCGGCATTGACGCGGCCCAACCCTGGCTGTTGCTGACCAGTGCGTCGCACATGCCTCGGGCGATGGCGGCGTTCCGCAAGGCTGGCTGGAACGTCACCGCGTACCCGGTGGACTTCCGCGCCGGCAAAGCCACGCCCTGGACACAGTACACGCTGGACCAAGGCGTCAAGAAATGGCGCATCGGCCTGCACGAGGTGATTGGTCTACTGGCCTACAGATTGTCTGGGCGTGCCTGATCGGCTTGCCCCTGAACCGGATAGGCCAGCACTTTGTCGATGCGTTTGCCATCGAGGTCAGTGACCTCAAAGATCCAGCCCTCGCAGGAAACTTTCTCGCCAACGACCGGCAATGTGCCACTGACCGCCATCAGTAACCCGGCAAGCGTGTTGTAGCGGCCACGGTCTTCGTTGGGTAATTCGTCAATGTCGAGCCGCGCTTTGAGTTCGCCCACGGGCATTGCACCGTCAAGCAGCCAACTCCCGTCGTCACGCTGGGTCGCCCAGGCCTCGGTCTTGATACCGGGTTGCAGCTCACCGGTAATGGCTTCGAGCAGGTCGTGCGGTGTCAACATGCCTTGCACCACACCATACTCATCGACCACCAGCACCAGGCGTCCGACCTTGGCGCGAAACTGCTCAAGCAACTCCATGCCGCTGATCGTCTCGGGCACAAAAGACGCAGGGTTGACGTAATCGGCGATCGTACCGGGGGCCGCCGCACCCAACTCCAGCAGGTGTGCCACGCTGATCTTGCCAATCACATCCTCCAGCGAACCACGGCACACCGGATACCACGAATGCGCCTGCTCGGCCCCATCAGCGCCCACTTTGTTCAGACTTTCAGCCACAGTCATGCCCGCGTCGAGCCAGTCCACTTCGGCACGCGGCACCATCAGCGAGGTTAGCGGCCGGTCATCCAGGCCAAAAACATTGCGCACCATCTGGTGCTCGTGCTCTTCAATCACACCCGCGTCAACGCCCTCTTCCAGGCTGGCGCTGATCTCTTCTTCGGTCATGCTGCGCGCCGCGTTGGTATCGATGCGCAGCAACTTCAGGACGGCCGCTGTACTCACCGACAACAGCTTGACGATGGGTCCGGCAGCACGCGCCAACCAAAGCATCGGCCGCGCAACCAGTCGCGACACCCGCTCGGGGTACAACTGGCCAATGCGCTTGGGCACCAGTTCACCAAAAATAATGGTGGTGAAAGTGATGGTGGCGACCACCAGCGCGGTGGCTGTCACATCGGTCACACCTTCAACCAGACCAAAGCCCTGCAACCAGGCACTCAGCGACGCGCTGAAAGCGGCCTCGCCAACAATGCCATTGAGGACGCCAATCGAGGTGATGCCGACCTGGATCGTCGACAAAAACTGGTTCGGGTTATCCAGCAGCATCAGCGACGCTTGCGCGCCTTTGTCACCCTCTTCGGCCATGCCGGTCAGGCGCGCCTTGCGACTCGCCGCCAGCGCCAGCTCGGACATGGCAAACGCGCCGTTAAGCAGCGTGAGAAAAACAATCAGCAAAAATTCCATGCAGGACAAACGACAATCAAGACCATGGCACTTTACCTGATTGGCGACGTACAAGGCTGCAATGCTGCCTTGCAAGCCTTGCTTGACAAAATTTCGTTTTCACCCAGCCGCGACACGCTGTTCATGTTGGGCGACCTGGTCAACCGGGGACCCGACTCGGCAGGCGTATTGCGCCGCCTGATGGGCTACGGCGCGTCGGCGCAATGCCTGCTGGGCAACCACGATCTGCATCTGCTGGCGGCAAGCCACGGCGCGCGCAAACCCAGTCGCAAAGACACTTTGGCCGACGTGCTGCAGGCAGGCGACCGCCACGCCATGCTGGAATGGTTGCGCCACCAGCGCATGGCGCTGCTGCACCGCCATTTGAATCAAGACTATTTAATGGTTCACGCCGGTGTCCTGCCTTCGTGGAGTGCTACAAAAACAATATCTTTGGCGGGCGAAGTGGAAACCCTGCTGCGCAGCGCCGACTTGCCCGATTTTCTGCACCACATGTACGGCAACGCGCCCACGGCCTGGAACGACTCGCTGACCGGCACCGACCGCCTGCGCGTTATCGTCAACGCCTTGACGCGTCTGCGTTTTTGCACGCCAGCAGGCGAGATGGAATTTACCGTCACCGACGGTGCCAACGCCGCACCCAAAGGGCACCTGCCTTGGTTCGATGTGCCGGGTCGCCAAAGCGCCAACGTGAGCGTCGCCTTTGGCCATTGGTCAACACTGGGTTGGTTGGGCCGCAATGATGTGCTGGCGCTCGACACCGGCTGCGTGTGGGGCGGCTGCCTGAGCGCACTCAAGCTCAACCGGGGCGACCCCGCCCAGCCGCACGAATTGATCCAGGTGACTTGCCCGCAGGCGCAAAAACCCGGGGACTGAAGGCTTCAGGCGCGCGCGAACAGCGCGGCCACCTTGCGCTTGGTCTTGATGTTGCTGGAAATGTTGCGCGACCCCGGTTTGACCGCCGAGACCTCCCACGCCGGGGCGGTCTCGGGTGACAGGGACGGCTCGTAGGGCTTCTCAAAAAACGGATCAGCGGGTCGGCTGTGCCGCGGCTCAGCACGGGCAAACTCACGTTTGTCAGCGCGCGGGGCACTGACGTGGTCGGGCTGGTAAAGGCGTCGGCCATCGTTGATGCGACCTTGCTTGCGGATGTCTGGCAGGTCTTCTTCAAATTCGACCGGCTCCAAAACAACTTTGGTCTTGAGCAGTTTTTCTATTTCAGTGACGAGACGCAGGTCGCTCTTGGATACAAACGTCACCGCCAGTCCAGACTGCCCGGCGCGCCCCGTGCGGCCAATGCGGTGTACGTAATCTTCAGCGTGGAACGGAATGTCAAAGTTGAATACCGCGGGCACGTCCTTGATATCCAGGCCGCGCGCGGCCACGTCGGTGGCCACCAGCAAATCGACCTCGCCGCTCTTGAAGGATTCCAGCGCTTTCAAGCGCTCATCCTGGCTTTTGTCGCCGTGCAGCGCAGTGGTTTTGAGGCCTTCGCGCTCAAGCGAGCGCGCCAACCGTGCGCAGCCGAGCTTGCTGTTGACAAACACAAACGCTTGCTTGATGCCACGGTCCTTCAGTATCTGATGCAGCGCATGGCGCTTGTCGTCACCCTCGACACTGTAAAAGTGTTGTTCCACGGTGGAGGCTGTCGCGTTGGAGCGCGCGACTTCGATCGTCACCGGGTCTTGCAGGTAGCTGTTGGCCAGGCGCTTGATCTCGGGCGAGAACGTCGCCGAAAACAGCAGCGTGGTACGTTGTTTGGGCAGAAAACTCAAAATGCGCTGCAGGTCAGGCAGAAAGCCAATGTCAAGCATGCGGTCGGCCTCGTCGAGCACCACGTATTCGACCTGGTTGAGCACGCAATTCTTGGCCTCGATATGGTCAAGCAAGCGTCCCGGCGTGGCCACCAGCACTTCAACGCCTTTTTTCAGTTCAAGAGTTTGTGGCTTCATGTCGATGCCACCAAACACCACCGTGCTGCGCAGATTGGTGTATTGGCCGTACATCTTGATGTTGTCGGCCACCTGGTCGGCCAGTTCACGCGTGGGCAACAGCACCAGCGCGCGCACCGGGTGGCGCGCTGGTGACGTGGATGCGTTCTCATGTTTGAGCATGCGTTGCATCAACGGCAAGGCAAAGGCGGCTGTTTTACCCGTGCCGGTTTGGGCAGCACCCATCACGTCGCGCCCTTGCAGCACCACGGGAATGGCTTGCGCCTGGATCGGGGTCATCGACTCGTAGCCCATCTCGGCCACGGCGCGGGCCAGCGGGGCGGCCAATTGCAGCTGGGCAAAGGCCATGATGGGGGTGTCGGCAGTCAGTTCGTTCGATACGGAATCAGAAATCAGTTCGGTCATTGAAGCTCGTGTTCAATTGCTATCCATCCGATAGCTGGTTCTGCCCCAGGAATCAGGGCAGAACCCGTATTATCCCCCAAGCGTCAGGCCTTGGGCAGCGTCACACCGCGCTGGCCCTGGTATTTGCCACCGCGGTCTTTGTAACTGGTCTCGCAGACATCGTCCTTGTCGCTTTCAAAGAAAAGCACCTGCGCACAGCCCTCACCGGCATAAATCTTGGCCGGCAGCGGTGTCGTGTTGGAAAATTCCAGCGTCACATAACCCTCCCACTCCGGCTCAAACGGCGTCACGTTGACGATGATGCCGCAGCGCGCATAGGTGCTTTTGCCCAGGCAAACGGTCAACACGTTGCGCGGAATGCGAAAGTATTCCACCGTGCGCGCCAGCGCGAAGCTGTTCGGTGGAATGATGCAGACATCGTCGTTGAAATCGACAAAACTTTTTTCATCAAAGTTCTTTGGGTCCACCACCGTGCTGTGGATGTTGGTAAACACCTTGAATTCTGGGGCGCAGCGAATGTCGTAGCCGTAGCTGCTGGTGCCATAGCTGACAATTTTTTCGCCCGCTGCATTTTGGCGAATCTGGCCGGGCTCAAACGGCTCGATCATGCCGTGCTGCTCGGCCATGCGGCGGATCCATTTGTCGCTTTTGATGCTCATGAGGGTGGGGTTCCTGCGTTTTCCTCAGATTGTAAGCAGGGGTTTTGCCGCGGTACGGCGATAATCGCGCCCATGAAAAATTCTCTTAATCCTCCCCTTTTGCTGCTCTGGCGACCGATTCTGGCCATGATGATAGTCATTGTGTCGTCCAACTACCTGGTGCAGTTTCCCATCAACGACTGGCTGACCTGGGGTGCATTCACCTTCCCGGTGGCTTTTTTGGTGACCGATCTGACCAACCGTGCTGTGGGAGCCAGCAGCGCCCGCCGCGTCGCCTGGACCGGCTTTGCCATCGCCGTGGTGGTATCGCTGGCGCTGGCACCCTGGCGCATTGCTGTGGCCTCGGGCATGGCGTTTATCGTTGGCCAGCTGCTTGATATCGTTGCCTTCAACAAACTGCGCGCCATGAGCTGGTGGAAAGCGCCGCTGATCGGCTCGGTCTTTGCGTCGATCGTCGACACCGGCATCTTTTTCTTCCTGGCGTTTTACGGCTCCGACATGAATTGGCTCACGCTGGCCGCCGGTGACCTGAGCGTCAAATGGTTGATGGCCGCCGTGCTGCTGGCGCCTTACCGCGTCATGTTGCCGCGCCTGCAACTGTGGGTGCCCTTGCACTGACCAAACCGAACAGAACTGTACCGTCCAACCTCTCACCCAGCAAAAAGCCGCCCTCGGGCGGCTTTTTGCATCTGCCGTAAGGCGCTCACTTGGCGCCAGGCACCTTGCCTTCCACGCCCTTGACGAAGAAATTCAAACCACTCAAGAACTTGTCATCAGCCACCGTGTCTTTGGCCACCTGCACCTTGCCGGTGTTGTCGGTGATCGGGCCACTCCAGATGGCAAAGCTGCCATCGGCCAGGCCTTTTTTCACTTCTTCCACTTTGGCCTTGGTTTCGGCGGGTACGTCTTCAGCAATGCTCACGATATCAATCGCGCCTTCTTTCACGCCCCACCAGCTGTGACCGCCGCCTTGCCAGGTGCCTTCCAGCGCTTCTTTGGTGGCCAGGATGTAATACGGGCCCCAATTGATGACGCTGGAAGCCAAATGGGCCTTCGGTCCATAGGCGGTCATGTCAGAGTCCCAACCAAAAGCGCGTTTACCCTTGGCTTCAGCGGTTTTCAACACCGCCGGTGAATCGGTGTTCTGGAACAGCACGTCGGCACCGCTGTTGATCAGGCTGGTGGCGGCTTCGGTTTCTTTCGGCGGGTCAAACCAGCCGTTGACCCAGACCACCTTGGTCTTGATCTTCGGGTTGCTTGACTGCGCACCCAGCGTGAAGCTGTTGATGTTGCGGATCACCTCGGGAATCGGGATCGAGGCCACCACGCCCAACGTGTTGCTTTTGGTCATGGCACCAGCAATCACACCGGCCATGTACGCGCCTTCGTAGGTGCGGCTGTCGTAGGTGCGCATGTTCTCGGCCTGCTTGTAGCCGGTGGCGTGCTCAAACTTGACGTCTTTGAACTCGGGCGCCAGCTTGACCATGGGTTCCATGTAGCCAAAGGTGGTGCCAAAGATGAGTTTGTTGCCTTGGCCAGCCATATCGCGGATCACACGCTCGGCATCGGCGGATTCAGGCACGTTCTCGACGTAGGAGGTGGCTATCTTGTCGCCAAATTCCTGCTCCAGCGCTTTGCGGCCGTTGTCGTGGGCAAAGGTCCAGCCACCGTCGCCCACCGGGCCAACGTAGGCAAAGGCGATTTTCAGCGGTGCAGGCTTGGCCGGCGCCGCGGCCACTGGCGCGGGCGCGGGGGCGGGAGCCGCTTCTTCCTTTTTGCCACAGCCGACCAGCGCGGCAGAGGCAACAGCGGTCAGGGCTGCGATTTTCAGGAGCGAACGTTTTTGCAGGTCAGTCATTTCAAGTCCTTGATAAAGGTTGGTTACGACGGGGTTTGAAGAAAAAAGTGAATTATCGGTGTTGTACAGGGGCAGATTCAGCTCTGGGTGCGATTCGAAGTGAGGTGTGGTCGTGAAATTCCCCTGCCAGCCGGCCCACAACCGCGACGAATCAGTCGGGCGATGCGCTTTGCCCGGCTGATGCATCATTTATCGTGAATCGCGACAACAGGACAGGCGCTGTGGTATTTCCCTGTACCATCTTGAAATGCGAGCCTCAGCTACCCGGATAAAACGGCTTGCCCAGACTGGCGGGCATGTTGATGCGAATCCAGGCCGGGTTGCGTGAAATCAGCGCCAGAACAACGATGGTAGCCAGGTACGGCAGCATGCTCAAAACCTGGCTGGGCACATCGACACCCGCGCCCTGCAGGTGGAACTGCAACATGGTAACGCCACCAAACAGGTAGGCCCCCAACAGCACTCGGGCTGGCCGCCAAGTGGCAAACGTGGTCAGCGCCAACGCAATCCAGCCTTTGCCAGCGACCATACCCTCGACCCACAGCGGCGTGTAGATAATCGACAGGTAAGCCCCAGCCAGCCCACACAACGCGCCCCCCACCACCACAGCCAGCAGCCGGATGCGCCGCACCGGGTAACCCAGCGCGTGCGCCGACTCGGGGCTCTCACCCACGCTGCGCAGGATCAGGCCGCTGCGTGTGCGATACAAAAACCAGATCAATGCCAGCGCCAACCCAATCGTGGCATAGACCAGCGGGTGGTGCCGAAACAAGGCAGGCCCGAGCAAGGGAATATCGGCCAGGCCCGGCACAGCGAACGGCAGCCGCTCGGAAATTCTGGCCTGCACAAACCCGGCGCCGACAAACGCCGAGAAACCGGTGCCAAACAGTGTGAGCGCCAGACCGGTAGCATACTGGTTGGTGTTGAGCCAGATCACCAACAAGCCAAAAATGG